>CALJUK010000100.1 GCA_937975745.1 uncultured Planctomycetaceae bacterium
GGGCGGCATCCGAAAACTGTCATCATCAGAGGCAATGCGGACGATCAGCTCCCCTTGATCAACCTTGCCGGGAACCACGGCAGGGTGTCCGCCGCGATCTGCGATTGCCCCCTCCGGTGTGTCGAGCCGCAGGTCCGCCTGCCGCGTCTGTTCGTCCGGTCCATGGCAGTGAAAGCAGTGCTCGGAGAGGATCGGACGAATGTCGCGTTCGTAGGTGAGCTTGGCGTCGGCATTCACGTTCTCGCCGGCTGTGGTTGCCTCCTCGGCGACGACCACATTGGCGTACGCCACAACCAGAGAGAGAACGCAATGTACAACGGCGAGACGGCGTGTCACGAATGGCATAAGAGCGTGTCTCGATTGATTCAGGCAGGCGGGACGAACTGGGGAGGGAAGCACCCTCGACATTGTCTGCGGGACACAGGAGGTGGGCTGCCGAGCGTCCGGCAACAATCCGCCACTTGTTCCCGCCGACTGAGTCGACGACGCATCGCTATTGTACCACATCGGCATCCGGGAAGGCAAACATTTTCTGAATCGCTTGGGCCTGGTTCAATCGGCCTATCTTCCTCAGGTGGAATGCCTTATGGCGACGTTGTTTTGCCGGAATCGATGTGCGTCGCGAAGACGGGACCTTTCGAGTTGCTCAGTGACGTGAGTTGCCTCGCCCGGTGCCCTACTTGGCCCGGTGCCCTATTTGGCACTGTGAATGCGGTAGTTGCTGCGTGTCTCGTCGTAGTCGAGCTTGATCAGCCCTTCGGCTTCGACATCTTTGAGCATCTGCGAGAAATTGGTGTATCCGTAGTAGCTCTCGCTGAAACCCGGGTAGACACGGCGGATGGCTTGCTTAAGCATTGAACCCCAGACCTGGTCGTAATCCTGCTCCAGTGACGTCAGCACTTCGACGAGCCGATCGCTGGCCTCGGTCTTTTTGTTGTCTGCTTTGGGCTTGTTGTTGCTTGCCTTCGGTTTGCGTTCCCGACCCTGCTCCGCTGCGCGAATAAGGTCGTCGTAATAGATGAATTCGTCGCAGTTGGCAATCAGAAGATCAGACGTCGAGCTCTTCACACCGCAGCCGACGACACGTTTGTTGTTTTCCTTCAATTTCGAAACCAACGGCGAAAAATCGCTATCACCCGAAATCAAGGCGAACAGGTCAATGTGATCTTTCGAGTAGCACAGGTCGAGCGCGTCAACAACCATGCGGATGTCGGCACTGTTCTTGCCGCTCATCCGTGACTGAGGAATATCGATGAGTTCGATTCCGTACGAATGGAATTCGCGGACGGCGTCGCGGTAATTGCTCCAGTCGCAGTATGCGCGTTTGAATACGATGCGGCCCTTCTCCAGGAGCCGCTTCATGACCAGATTGATCTTAAACGTCCCCGACTTCATGTCGCGGACGCCGATCGAAAGATTTTCAAAATCGACAAAAACAGCGATCAGTGGTTCGGTTGACATGTTCGAATCGATCCGTTGAGTTGCAGCCCCACGATGAGTGACCGTAGCTACGGTCACTTCGGGAAGCCGTGCATGGGGCAATCACAGGATTGTGAACGTCTGCCCGCCCGGACGCAAGGATTGACGCCAGGGCGACTGGTGATTGGCACGCAACTGGCAGTGCGTTTCACCGATTCGAACCGGTTTCTTACGGATGCTACTCTTCGTTCAACCGCTCGATGCGCTGATTGGCGGCGTACAGTCCAATCACCAAACCGATGACGAGAACAACCAGAAGAGCCAAGAGGACGCGAGTGTCCGTAAGAAGTTTACCGACGCTCCCGGTGTCGATCCCTTCCGGCAGACTCAGCGACCGCTGCAAGCCCACGCTGACGTCGACCGGCTGTATCCCGGCGGTCAGTTGAGCCAGGATGCCTGAGACATCGTCCCGTGAGCTCTCAACATTCTCGTCGCCGCCGTAACGGACGGAGTACTGTTGGCCCGGGTGCGCCACAAACAGCAGTTCGTACACATTTCCTTCGGCGACAAGGTCGGTCACATTGAGGGGAATCCCATTGCCGTCATGAATCACGAGGATGTACTCCACGCTGCGCATCTCGGGAAACGACACGGTCAGCTCGTCCCGTTGGACAGTGCCGAGATCCAGCCGGCAGACAATCCCGTTGGCCAGATTCTTCCAGCCGAACCCGGTTGCGTGGTCCAATGGCGCCCGAACCCGTGTTTGGCGGATAAAGTCCTGATCGTCCGTCACCAGGGTGAACGAGGTCAAAGGACAACGCGTGGATTGAATCCGAAGTACCGTGCGATCCAGGTCGGGGCTACCGGTCTTTTCGAACTGCCGGAGAGGATAGGTCTGCGTGACTGGCGTGACTTCGTCCGGAGATTCCACCAGGTACAGAGCGTCGACGCGGTCTATGGAAAACTCTGCTGGTCCAATATCTGAATCTGGCTTGTCGTCGACGGTTGAGATGACTGCATTGGCCATTGTCGGATCCGCCAATGCGGGATTCGGCGGGGCCATCGCCATGGACCACCGCCGTCGCCTGTGCAGCTGTCCGGCAAGCAAGTCCAACTCTTCGATGCGTTCGAATGACGCGTCCCCGAATGTCAGCCGGAAGCGCCTCGAATTCATGGCATCGAACGCGATTTCGACCGAGCGGAACTCGACCCAGCGAGATCTGTCGAAGATCAATTGGTTCTCCACCACCATCTCCCAGCTGCCATCAGCCGCTTCCCGCTCGACGGTGACCAACCACTGGAATTCTTCCGCCCGGCTGACAATTCGCAGCCCGGTGATCGAAGGACTGTCCTCTGGGAAAACGACGACAACCTCGGACGGCGGTCCTTCGGGTGGCGTTGTTGAGAGAATTTTTCCGCGGAGACGCCGGGAAACCTGCCGGGCTTCGTGGCGAACAACTTGGCGAACGAAGTGTGGAACAGGCGTCTCGCGCGAATCGTAGACTCGAATGTCGGGATTTCCGTCGTGAGTGACGGCCAGAATTTCCTCACCGAGTGCGAATCGGACCAGTTGTGGACGAGAAAGATCCGGAATGTGAATCGTTTTTTCGAACCGCAGAGCCGGCTCTCGGCCCGAGCTTTCGGCGAGATTCGGCCCGGATACCAGAAAAACACACAGCAGACCACACCATCGGACGACCGTTGGCTGTCGCGTCAACGGTGTCGCAGACGACGGGCCGAGCAATACGCGTTGGTGGCAGCGAGCCGGAATCGGCTGCAACAGCAATCGCAAGTGGAGTGTCATCGCAATAGGTCGCAGAGACTTGAGAGAGGGGGCGAACGACGCCCGACATCATACTCGATTCGCGACGTGGAAACTCCGAGATTTTCTGAGATTTCCAAGGTCTGGTCACCCCTGCTTCCTTGGGAGCCCGTCACCACTGAGGTCCCCTTCCACATGCTCCTTCGGTTCGCAATTCGAGACATTTTTGACAGGGTGGTACCACTCCAGGATGCGAGCCGGTATGCTGGTGCGACATTTCTCAATGGTCCGTTTTGAGAATCCGGGATGATTTTGCTGAGTGTCTCGGCTCGATCGGGCGCGGACCTGCCGGTAGCCTGAACAAACACGTTGGCCGACTCCGATTCGCCCTGTCCCGCAGACGTGGACTGACATCGTCTTCACGTCAAGCGGGGCGACTGTAGTTCGGAAAAGGGTTCCCAGGTTCCGGAGAATTGCCAGGCACGTTCCTTACTGGTCTTAGCGCGAAAGGCCGTCATGCAGCATCGAGACGCTCGTTTGCGGGGCATTTTGTTTGCCATCTACGTCCTACTTTATGGCGGCTTCGTTCTGTTGAACGCATTCTCGCCCGAAACAATGGAGCGGACTCCGTTCGCCGGAGTCAATCTGGCGATCTCCTACGGATTCGTCCTAATCATTGCGGCATTTGTCCTGTCGATGATTTACGGCCTGGCCCATTCCGGTAGCGATGCGACAGACGGACACAAGCCAGCCGGCTCGTCTGTCGCCGCGTCCGACGACACGGGATCGGACAATGGGGAGGGACGGGCATGATTTACGAACCATCTCTCCTGGCGATTGTCATCTTCGCCGTGTTTGTCGGTGTCACATTGGGACTGAGCTTCTTTCTGGGAGGAAAGGCGAAGTCATCGCAGGGATTTTTTGCCGCTCACGGGCAGATTCCCTGGTTTGTCAACGGGATTGCCTTCGCTGGAGACTACCTGTCGGCCGCATCGTTCCTGGGAATTTGCGGGATGATCGCCTTTTACGGCTACGACGGATTCCTTTACTCGATCGGCTACCTCGCTGGCTGGATCGTCGCTCTGTTCGTCGTGGCCGAACCGATGCGCAGGCTTGGTCGGTTTACTTTCGCCGATGTGCTCGATGCCCGGTTTGAATCTCGGGGCATCAAGCTGGCTGCGGGAATCAGCACGTTGGCCGTCAGCGTCTTCTACCTGATTCCGCAGATGGTCGGAGCCGGGGTGCTCATTCAACCGCTGCTGGGACTTCCACACTGGGCGGGCGTCGTCATTGTGGGAGTCGTCGTCATTATGATTGTCGTGACGGCGGGCATGGTCTCGACCACTTGGGTGCAATTCCTGAAGGGATCGCTGCTGGTCATCTTCAGTGCCGTCCTGACGGTCATGCTGCTCTCACGCGGATTTGAAGTCCGCCAAGGGGGCCTGGACGGCCACGAGTTTCTACAGGTTGGCCCGGTTGCGGAAAGCGAACTCCTGGAAGCGGTCCGTCAACAGCCCGGCTACTCCAATGCCGAAATGCTCCCTGCTGAAGGAGCTTGGGCTGAGGAACATTTTGTCCGCTTCAGGCTATCACCAGACGCTCCCGTTTCCGTCTGGCAAAAAACCGATACGGCCGACGGCCTTGTGATCCTTCGTGAATCCCAGACAGTGACCAAAAGCGCCGGCCAGCCCACTTTGGTGAATGGACTTCCCCAAGGGCGAGGAGAGGAGGAAACTGATTTGCATCCGGTCGGCTACCTCAGCAAACTTCCGGACGGGCAGACAAAGACCGGACCACTGGGGCCGCTGGCGTTCTTCCGTGTCCTGCAGAACAGCGAGGTTGTCCTGTGGGGCAGCCGTGTCATCAACGAGTCGGGTGCGGTGACGACGGTCTACTATCAGAAGCCGACACCCGGGCGAGAAGTATTACGGCCGGGCGAACACCCAACCTTCAAGGGAATCCGCAGCGACAAATTCGTCGACAAACTGAACTTTCTGTCGCTGATGCTGGCCCTGTTCTGCGGGACTGCATCGCTGCCCCACATCCTGATCCGGTACTACACAGTCAAGGATGAAAGCAGTGCCCGCAAGAGTACGATTGTTGGCATCGCCAGTATTGGCTTCTTCTACGTGCTGACGTTGTACTTGGGCCTGGGAGCCATGACCAGCGGTTCGATGGACGTCACGAACAGCAATATGGCGGCTCCCTTGCTCGCCAAGAGCATGAGCGAACTCCTGTTTGCCATCATTTCGGCCATCGCCTTTACGACGGTTCTTGGCACGGTGAGCGGCCTGATTCTGGCGTCAGCGGGAGCTGTCACACACGACCTGGCCACCAACGTCATGCGGATTGAGCTGTCGGATCACGAAAAGATCCGCGTCGCGAAGTGGTCCTCGGCTATTGTTGGCGGAATCGCCATCGCGTTGGGCATTGTCTTCCAGAATATGAACGTCAGCTATCTGGTCGGCTGGGCCTTCAGCGTGGCGGCGTCAGCCAATCTCCCCTCCCTGGTGATGTTGTTGTTCTGGCAGGGCGTCACCCGCGCGGGTGTCATTTCCGCGGTCGTCGTTGGTATGACGAGTTCTCTCGGATGGATTTTGCTCAGCAGCGACACCTATTCCAAGGTGTATGGGCTCCCGGCCGAATCGGCGATCGTTCCATTCAGCCAGCCGGGAGTAGTGACGATTCCACTCGGCTTTCTCACGCTGGTTGTCGTCTCGCTTCTGACGCAGCCCAAGACGACGACGCCGGCAAGTTGAATCGCAACTCGTTGACTGACAAACAGTAATCGACGTCACCGCCGGACAGAAAATCTGGCGATGGCTGATTTGCAAGTAATTGCTAGATTTCTCGTCAGTATCGGTTTCCAAAGTGGATC
>CALJUK010000101.1 GCA_937975745.1 uncultured Planctomycetaceae bacterium
GGCCGCTCCATTCTCGTTTCTCGACCCGAATCTTAAGGTTTGACACAACACTCGTGCGCGTTGCGTTACTCGTGCGCATTGCGTTGGGAACGGCGGGGATCAACCCCGCCGCTCAGAGTCAGGCAGCGCCTGACCAACGGAAACTGACGATGGTCGGTTCAACAAGCTCGGTTCCCTGCTCTTGTACAGATTCTCGCAGGCGACGGCAACCGAACGGAGCCCGCGCGGGTTTCTTGCCCCTGGCCGGAACCACTCCCTGTGGGGTCTTGACCCGGAACACAGATTTCCTCTGCCCTGGGGGCTGTGGCCGCACGAAACGACGCCCGTCGAATGCCCCCGCCATTCGATATCGAGGCCGACTTCTACCGAGCTTCCACCGAGCGCAGTGTGGGCCAGAAAACCTGCGCTGCTGTCGGCGTTTCGTGCACATCGACCGCCACCGTTGTCCCCGGTGTGCAAGCCGCCTGGCGGAGTAGAGCCAATGCGACCGGTGCCCCCGCTTCGTACGACCACGCTGCTGAGGAAACGTGTCCAACCGGATCGGGATGATCGGCCACCCAAACCGGACTGCCGGCCTCGGGTATCGGTCCACTCAGTAGCCTCAGTCCGCGGAGTTCGCGATTGGTGTGCCCCAACGCATCCAGGCGGGCAATCGGCTCCTGCCCAAGGTAACATCCTTTCGTAAAGCAGATCGCCTGTTCGGTGCGGCCAACTTCCTGCGCGAGATTCTCTTCGGAGATGTCCCGCCCGTAGGTGGGAAACCCAGCCTCGATCCGCAGGGCTTCGGCGACATCGTCACCTGCCACCTGCACGCCATGATCGATCAGGCGTAGCCAGATAACACCCAAGTGTGAGCGGTCTGCCAGGATGACGTATCCCGGGCGATCGAATAGATCGATGCGGCTGAGCGTGACCGCAATGTCCCCCGTTTCGGTACGTGTCTGGCGGAATGGTTCGGTCGGCTGGTCGGCAAGACCAGCCCGCGACAACTGATCAGCCGCTTCGGGCCCCGTGATCAATAGCATCCCCAACGTGTCATCCAGCCGACGAATTTCAACGTCTTCGGTAATCAGGTAGCGATCGAGATGCGCGACAAGCGACTCGGCCGTCCCCTCCGCCGCGTCGATCGCAATTCCGTCTTCGTCCGCAAAGATAAAGACGTGATTGAGAACGCGCCCTTTCACGTTCGTAATGAACGCTTCGCAGCCCTGACCGACGGGCAAATCTTTGACCTTGTTGGTGCAAAAATTGTTGAGGAACTTGGCCGCATCCCGGCCCGTCAGTTGGAGCGGAACACGACGGGTGAAGTCGAACAGAGCGGCCGACTGGCAGGCAGCATGGTATTCCTTTTCTGGATCTCCGAAGTGCATGGCCCGGTCCGGCATTTCGTTCGACCAGCGGGCTCCGCAACTCCGCAGGGCATCCTGTAACGTGGCTGTCGTCGTCATCGGCGCGTGAATTCCTATGGCCTTGTCAGGCCCTCAGTTGGCATTG
>CALJUK010000102.1 GCA_937975745.1 uncultured Planctomycetaceae bacterium
CATATGTCGGCGGGTTACAGAATCGGCGATTCGACCGGTCTACGGTTTCAGATGACTGCAAAGTTAGGCCTCTGCAACGTCAATAGTGTGGAGGTCGCTCGTCGTGGTGGTCTGGAAGGGGTGGTTCGTTCGCGGATTTCTGAAGCTGCGATTCCAGTCTTGCCACTTGCGCCCGGAGCCCGCGGAACTCTGTCTGCTGCGCCAGAAGCAGTTCATGCATCTGCTCGACGTCGTGGGCAAGGTGCATGACGACGGTTTCCAGTTTCAGCAGTCGCTGCTCGGCTTGGGAAGGAACGTCAGATTCGAATGAATCAGCAGGATCACTCATTGGCTGTTACCCGGGAGAAACTCATTCCACTTGTTGCCTGGGACACGCTACACTGAAGTCCGTTTGGATCGTAACGCAAGACGGTGGAAACTTCACCGTTGTTGAACCGCGCGAAATTCCTACCGTCCACGCAGCCAACTGTTTCGCGCTAACGATCGTACCACACTGGGGAGAAACATCATGTCGACCGATTTACTCACACGCTTCGTCCGCGGGTTGTTGCCAGGGCTGGCACACTCGGCCGTTTTGATGGCCGCCTTATTGGCCGGTTCATCGGTCCAGGCCGCAGCCGCGGTGCCGTCGGGCGATTCCAGCATTCTTCCGTCGGACTCGCAGTTGGAAGAACTCTGGAACGAAGGCGAGTTTACTGAAGGTGTCGCCGTCGCGGCAGATGGGCAGGTCTACTTTAGCGATATCGCATTCGGGGAAGGTCCGGGGCGCATTCTCAAATACGACCCCAAGACGGGAAAGACGACTGTGCACTGTGCCGACAGCGGCAAGAGCAACGGTCTGATGTTCGACGGCAAAGGCCGATTGCTGGCCGCCTGCGGCGCACATCACGGACATCGCGGACTGGTCGAAATTCTGCCCGACGGCCAAGTGCGGATCATCGTCGACAAGTTCAAAGGGAAACGCTTCAATTCGCCCAATGATCTCGTCGTGCATCCCAATGGCAGCGTCTACTTCAGCGATCCGCGCTACGTGGGTGCCGAGCCGATGGAGATGAAGCAGATGAGCGTCTACCGGTACGATCCGGACGGTTCGATCCATCGAGTAACGACCAATGACGTCATCGAAAAACCCAACGGCGTGCACGTCTCTCCCGACGGTAAGACGCTGTACGTGGCGGAAACAAATAATGGCTCGTCCGACGTGACCAAGGACGACCCGACCGTCAAGCCGGGGCGAATGACACTCAATGCGCTGGAGATTAACGCGGACGGTTCGCTGGGTGAAAAGAAGGTCCTGGCCGACTTTGGCAAAGGAGTCGGGACCGACGGGATGTCGATCGACCAGCAGGGAAACATTTATGCGGCTGTCCGGAAGGACGATCGGCACGGCATTATCGTGTTCACTCCGCAGGGGAAAGAGTTGGCCTATATCCCGACCGAAGAGCTTCCCACCAACTGCTGCTTCGGTGTCGGTCCGAATGCCAAAACGCTGTACATCACCGCGGGCGGTGGACTGTATCGTATTCGTCTCGCCCAGGCGGGATTCCATCCCGGAATGAAGAAGTAGAGGTGATCGCTACGATGCGGGTT
>CALJUK010000103.1 GCA_937975745.1 uncultured Planctomycetaceae bacterium
GCCCCTCCCTGGAAGGGAGGGGGATCAAGACGCCGTCCAGAATCGGACGCAGAGCCGCGCAGAGGACGACTTCACCGCGACGTGTCAGCGGGCACCAAAGCCGGTCAGGACGACGCGGACGGTCCGGATCAGAATCTTGACGTCGTTCCAGAAGCAGCAGTTCTGGAGATACAAGAGGTCGAGCGCCACTTTGCGGCGGAAGCTTTCGATATCGCTGTCGTAGCCATTGACGACCTGGGCGATGCCCGTCAGTCCCGGCTTCAGTCCCAGCCGATCGACATATCCCGGGATCTGCTCAGACAGCTGTTTGATAAAGACGGGACGTTCCGGCCGGGGTCCGACCAGAGACATCTCTCCTCGCAAGACGTTCCACAATTGGGGGAGTTCGTCCAGCCGGGTTTTCCTCGGGAAGGCGCCAATCGGCGTGACACGCGGGTCGTTGACTTCGGCGAAGCGAGCACCCTGTTTTTCGGCATCGACCCGCATCGTCCGAAACTTGTAAAGGGTAAACACCATGCCGTAGGTGCAACCCCCGGTCCGCCGATCCGTTTCTGCACGACGGCGTTCAGCCTGGCCCTCGGGAGGACCGTTGGGTGGCGGCGTGCGACGGTCGTTTTTCCAGCGGGTGCGGAGATTCAGGCCGACCCGTTCCTGTCGGAAAATGATCGGTCCGGGAGAGGTCAAGCGGACGAGAATTGCCACGCCAAGCATCACGGGGGCAAGCAGGACCAGCATGACCGTTGAGACAACAATGTCCATCACCCGCTTGGTAAACCGGGTCATTTCCGAGAGGCTCCGGACATCTTCTCTGGGCCGGCTCAGCTTGAGGACCGTGATCCAGTCGGCAGCAGGGAGGTTGTCGGAATGCGCGTGCTCCCGAACCAGATCGCTGAAGTGGCCGGCAGCCGGTATCTGGGGAGGGGCGGCGTCTTTCGCCTGTGTGTTCCCTCCGTGATCAATCAATGTCGACATGATGTCTTCGTTACCTGACGAGAGTTCGTAGGTTCCTGACCTGGGCCATCTGAAACTGACCCGCACGCCTTGGATCGCCGGACAATATGAGGTGGCCGTGATGAGGTTCTCGTGGTCTCCTCATAGAAGCGGCCTCCCGCGAGGATGGATCCTGGCCTCGGACCGCCCAGTTCTGAGTCAAGTCTAGGACATGATTCTGACCGGAAAGGAAGGTCTCCACGACGACCGGCTGCGCGGGCGGTAAACGTGTCACGGAGATCCGAAAAGTAGCGAATATCCGGGTTGGACCGCTTCCCGCCGGACTGCGAGGTTGGTGGAACAGTCGCCCCGAGTTGTCGTCGCCAAGGCGCGCGAAGCGACGAGATGGACGGCATCAGGGGACCGTTGGAAAGCAGCCGGGACTCTAAAGAGACGGGCAAACTGGCTGCTGCCGGCCAAAATGACAGGTGAAATTCGGTTTGAGCGGGCAATTCGAGGAATCTTGAAGAATTCCACCAGTCAAGTACTTGATTCAAATGAAACTTCGACGATAAATTGCCCGTTCGATTTCTGTTTGCAGCCAATGGCTTGTGCCGGCTGCGGTCTACCAAGAGCGACGGGAGGCGGCCGTAACGGTTCGCTTCCAGCACTGGGAGGGTTTATGAGTTGGGAAGAGGTAAACATCTTCTGATCGATTGTCACAATGTGTCCCGCGAAGTCTGTCTGGACGATGCCGCTATCCTGAGGGCCATGGCCCGTGGAGCGGAGAAGGCCGGAGCCAACGTGATTTCGCAAGTCCGATACCATTTCGGACACAACTCTCCCCCTGGCTTCACAGCCATGTGTTTGCTCGACGAGAGCCACGTGTCTGCCCACTGCTACGCAGATCTGGGTATGATTGCTCTCGACGTCTTCACCTGCGGTGACACCGATCCTCGCGATGTACTCCGGTACATTCGGGAAGAGATCGACTTAGGCGATGTCGTCGTCAAGCAGGTCCCTCGCTTCTTGCCTTCGGCGGATTCCATCGGCGCGATGGAAGATGTCTCGTTGGAATTGGTCGGTTCCGGCTCGGTTATGTAAACCGCGTCGACCCAACGGGTTTCATTCTGCAATCGGAGGTATCACGTTCACCCGCCGGGATCGTTGTATTCAATCCGTCGTGTCGTCGGCTGATCGACAACGCCTTGGCGGCGATCTGGGACTAGAAACATGCCAGTCGGCTCGTCAGCATTTTGCTGGCGAGCAGTCTGTGTTTCACTGGCGACGCGGCGCCGTCCACCTGGATTCGGCCCCCGCTGCACAAGCTCCCGGACAGTGAACGGACGGGATTTCGCCAAACCTTCACTCGGATTGGTTTCGCAAGCCGTCGGCATCGAATACCCTGTCCGGCAGTGAAGCGTCCCGACATGTCGTCTCTGATGACGCATTGCCTCATCTTTCGGCAGGAGCCCACCGATGAATCACTCTCCCAGGCATATGCATGACGGCCGTCACGACGGCCTGGTCCCGTTGACGTCGCTTGACCTGTCCAATGTGAATTCGTTTGCGGATCTCGTCCGCGCGATGGGAGACACCGCATTTGCCGGCCGACAACTGGGAGCCGCCTTTGAAGTCCTGATGGAGATGGCGGCCGATACCGACTGCAAAGTGGTGCTGACGCTGTCCGGGGCGATGACGGTCGCCAAGCAGGGGCTCATCATCTGTGAATTGATTGACCGGGGCGTGGTCGACGCCGTCATTGCCACCGGGGCACTCATGGCACACGGCCTGACCGAGTCGTTGGGCCTGACCCACTACCGTTACGATCCCAGCAAGGACGACGAGACACTCTTCGAGCAGGGCTACAACCGCATTTACGACACGCTCGAGATGGAGTCGAACCTCAACGACATCGATCTCATGGTTCGCTCGGTGCTGCAAGAGAATCAGCCGGAAGACGGCATCTGGTCGTCAGCCCGTGTCTGCCGGGCGCTGGGCAAACGACTGAGCGAACACGCGGACGGCCCCGGAATTCTTCGGAGTGCCTACGAACAGAACGTCCCGGTGTTCATCCCGGCATTCACCGACAGCGAAATTGGCCTGGATGTCGCCATCTGGGGTTTGAAGTCCGCGTTGTCCAAGAACAACCAGAATGCAGCCGACCTGTCGGCCGACGAATTGATCCGCGCCGTCCCCCCCTTCAACCCCTATCACGACCTGCTGGAGTACACGCGGCTGATCTGTGCCGCCGAGCGGATCGGGATTTTCACAATCGGCGGTGGTGTGCCTCGCAACTGGGCACAACAGGTGGCGCCGTTTGTCGACATCATCAACCATCTGGTGGAAGCCAAGCTCAAGCCGCCACGTTTTCAGTACGGTGTCCGCATCTGCCCCGAGCCCGTGCATTGGGGAGGACTCTCGGGTTGCACCTATTCCGAGGGTGTCAGTTGGGGCAAGTTTGTCTCGCCCCACGAAGGAGGCCGCTACGCCGAGGTCTACTCCGACGCCACATCCGTCCTGCCGTTGCTGGCAAAAGCGCTGTTCGAAGAAATGGACCGCCTGGCCTTGGAACGGGGCGAGATGGCCTGATCCGCGAGGACCGCGCGTCCGACTCGACCACTGCCGGCTGGTAACCTGCGCGGACTGGATTGTTCCCGCCGATCACGGAGCCCGTAACAGCCTGCGATGAGAAGTCGGCCGAGATGCCACCGCGGTCGGTCGTTTTACTCGACTGGCCTCGCTGTCTGGCCGATCCCATCTTTGGTCGCTCGCCGGTGCGTCAGCGGTCGAGGTGTCTCTCCCTCGCCTGCACCTGCGCGAAGATGTCTCAACGGGTGATCTGCCCGGATCGTCATGGCCTGGATCGTAACCGTGAAGCTTCCTTGTGTTGCATCAACGTTCCACCGGCGCATTTCCCAGCGAGAATCGAGCGGCCGACGAGCCACGAACCACACGGATTCGCCCATCATTCGAGACCTGACCAGGCTCTAGATCGCGCTGCGCCTACAAATAGCGGCTTCTGGCGGCGTCATCTGCCCGCTTTGCAGATTATTCTGCGTTCAAACGCCGCCACAATTGTCCGCCATGCGGACTAGCCGAATTCCTTCTGGCCGGTCTATCGATCGCCCGGTCTGCTGCGAGGAACGATCGCTTCATGTCTGCCAGTTTTGCCGGTTCGCGCAGCGTCGATGAACGACGACGACGACGACTCGCGACCGAATGTGATCCGAGTCACGCGGGAGTTCCACACGATGGTTCTGACGACGCCGATTGCGTCGACTCGTCGCAGAACTGGCCGTCCACGACTCTACGGAAACGTCGCGAAGTCTCCGAAGACGATCCGACCACCCGGTTCGATCTGCCGCTGACGGAGATTGTTCCTCGTCGCGTCCTTCCCATGCTTGCCGCCGTGGGGCTCCTCTGTCTGCCCACATTCGCCGCCCTCTTTGCCGTCGAATACGAGTCAAACTTCCCGGGTCGGCTGGGGCCCGGTTTCAGCCGCCTGGCTGTCGCCGATGGAATGGGGCTCGTCCGGC
>CALJUK010000104.1 GCA_937975745.1 uncultured Planctomycetaceae bacterium
GGCCGTGAAAGAAAGTGCGTCCCTCCACCGGTTTTCCAAGAAACGCATCGAAGATCTCGTCGGTGGCAAGCGTGGCGGCCAGGGGGAGATAACCTCCGCTGATTCCCTTCGCCAAGCAGAGTAGATCCGGGACGACCTGTTCCTGCTCGCAAGCAAACATTGTCCCCGTCCGGCCAAAGCCGACAGCCACTTCGTCGGCAATGAGCGGGATGCCCAGCTCGCGCGTGAGTTTGCGCACACGGCTGAGATAGCCGTTGGGTTGCAGCAGAATGCCGGCGGCCCCCTGAACCAGCGGTTCCATCACCAGACCGGCCGCGTGACCGGCATGCTGGCGGATGATGCGTTCCGTCGCCGCGAAGTCTTCGTCCGTGCAGTCGGGGATCGATCCGTCTGTGGGATTCGGGTGACAGGCCGGCGCGGGAATGGGCTGCGTCTTGAACAGCAGACTGGAATAGACCCGATGAAACAGATCGATTCCACCGACGCTGACCGAGCCGACCGTGTCTCCGTGGTACGCCTGCGACAGACAGAGGAATAAGTCGCGGTCCGGCTCGGGGGACGGTTTCTGGCGATGGTACTGATAGACAATCTTGAGCGCGGCCTCAACAGCCGTCGAGCCGCTGTCCGAATAGAAGACACGCGTCAGGCCTTGCGGTGCCCGGACCACGAGTTCCCGGGCCAGCCGGATCGACGGAACGTTCCCCAAGCCGAGCAATGTCGAATGTCCCACGGAGTCCAGCTGGTCGCGGATCGCCTGGTCGATTTCTGGAACGCGATGCCCATGGACGTTACACCACAACGACGAAATACCGTCGAGATACCGTCGCCCGTCCGTGTCCGTCAGGAAGAATCCGTCCGCCGAAGCAATGATGGGCGGCCGCTCGGCCTGGTGAGCCTGCATCGGCGTGAAGGGATGCCAGACGTGGTCGTTGTCCCAACGGCGGAGATCGTCCGGGTCAAAATCAAGCACGCTGATCAACCTCGCCTCCGTCCGAACGGACCAAGCCGTTCGAACGGACAAATTTGCCACGTTGCCGGCTCACCCCGATCACATCCGCCGTTCTCGCTGGCGATGGGAGAGCCGCGACTTCTGTTGCCGCCTCGGCTCTCGCTCGAATTCCGTCGATCAGACACCGCCCGACGCACCAAGACTCGCGCAGCTGTGGCGTGCCAACTCGGATTTTCGATCTACGGTGACGCGCGGCGACGGTCTTCCCAACGGTTCGTACAACGAATCCGGGACGAGACACTCTGGTGCGTCAACACCAGAGTGTCGGGGTCCACCCTCTGTCGAAAACCGCCTTAACCGGGGAGCAGATCCTTGACTGTATCCCGTTCTTCCCGCAATTCTGCCAACGTGGCGTCCAGTTTTTCCTGAGCGAAGGAATCATGCTCAATCCCGGAGACGATCTTCCAGTTCGTGCCATCGCTGGTGAGCGGAAAACTGAAGATCAGTCCTTCGTCCACGCCGTAGCTTCCGTCGCTGCAGACTGCGTTGCTGAACGACTCGCCGGACGGTGTCGGGCGAACCATGCTCTTCACGCTGTCGAGGATTGCGTTGGCTGCCGACGCGGCTGAGGAAGCTCCCCGGGCCGCAATGACGGCAGCACCGCGCTTTTGCACGGTGGAGATGAACTCGCCCTGCAGCCAGGTGCGGTCTTCGATCACTTCCGGGACGGCCTTGCCGTCAATCTGGGCATGCGCAAAATCCGGGAATTGCGTCGCCGAGTGATTTCCCCAAATCGTCATGTTCTTGACAGAGCAGACGGGCCGACCGGACTTCTGCGCCAACTGTGTAACAGCCCGGTTCTGATCCAGCCGGGTCATGGCGTACCAGCGATCGCGGGGCACCGACGGTGCGTTGTGCATCGCGATCAGACAGTTGGTATTGCAGGGGTTGCCCACAACCAGGATTCGGACGTCCTTTGCGGCTGCATTGGAGATGGCCTTGCCTGTGCTGGTGAAGATCGGTCCATTGACGCGGATCAAGTCGCCTCGCTCCATTCCCTGCTTACGTGGCACGCTGCCGACACACAGGACGAAGTTGCAGTCGGCAAAACCATCTTCAAGGTGATCGCTGTCGGCCGTAACAACACCGGCAAGCGTCGGGAAGGCACAGTCTTCCAGTTCCATCTGGACGCCGTCCAGTGCAGCCAGGACGGGCGGAACCTCGACCAGGTGCAGAATCACCGGCTGGTCCGGACCGAAGACTTCACCGGAAGCCAAACGAAACGCCAACGCGTATCCGATTTGACCGGCGGCGCCGGTCACTGCGACTCGAATGGGACTGGTCATGACAAACCCGACTCCTCTGAAGGATTCCAATGGGATGTGTTGCAGATCGTGTCGTCCGCATCAGTCAGCCGGACGACTG
>CALJUK010000105.1 GCA_937975745.1 uncultured Planctomycetaceae bacterium
GGACGTTCCTTCAGCCCCAGCAGTCCGTGCCGGACCAGGATGCGGTTTTCGTCCCGCAATGGGACGACGTCGGCCACAGTTCCCACTGCAGCCAGACCGACAGCGCCTTTGAGGAACTCGCGCATCCGGGGCGATGCCTTCGTTCCGTCACCCAGTCGCTGGCAAATGGCCCAGGCGAGTTTGAATGCGACTCCCGCGCCGCACAAACCCGGGAATGGGTACTTCGAGCCGGGCAAAGCGGGATGGACCACAGCGACCCCGTTGGGAATCGACTCGGCCAGAGTGTGGTGGTCGGTGATGATCAGTTCGAGGCCAAGTTCCCGCGCCAGCTCGGCGTCTGCCACACTGGTGATTCCGCAGTCGACCGTCACAACCAGGCGGTTGGGGTCTTCGGCGTGAAGCTGTCTGAGCGCATCGGAGTTCAGCCCGTAACCCTCTTCCAGCCGATGCGGGATATAGTAGTCGGCCTCGCCCCCCGCCAAGGTGACGCAATGCCACAGCAGGCTGCAGGCGGTCACGCCGTCGACGTCGTAATCGCCGTAGACGGTAATCCGCCGTTTATCGCGAATGGCTGCCACAATGCGGTCGGCCGCTTCGGCCACGCCAGGGAGCAGCTCGGGATCGTGCAGGTCCATCATTCGAGCGGTCAGAAACCGCTGGGCGTCACTCTCTGTCGCCACGCCGCGGGCCACCAGAACCTGCGCCAAGAGTGGCGAAATCCGTAGCTGGCGGCTGAGTCCACCGACCCGTGTGGTATCGTGGGGTGCAAATCGCCAGACTTTCGCCATGGGGCCTCCTAACTCGGCGGATCAGAGTCCTTTCCAGAGAGGGCATTACAACATACCGGCCCGGAAGTGTCAAAACGCTCTGGAAACTCCTTGTAATCGAACCTGCCCGACTGTCGGCGTGTCCCGAGGAGGACGGAATCCCTCGCGTGACCGTGAGGCATTCAGGCATCATTCCGGTCTAATCGGCAGAGGCCGTCAATGTGACTCTGTCCAGTGAAAAACGGCCTGCGCCGCCGCTTGGCTGCCTTGTGATCCCCCCCCACCGGGGTTACACTGCCGGTTCGCTTTCCGCAAATTCGATGGCCAGACCGTAGCGAATTTCGTTGAGGACTTGTCCTGTGCAGCACATTCTGTCGGCACTGGTCGTGAACCAACCAGGCGTGCTGGCACATATCTCCGGGATGTTGGCCTCGCGCGCGTTCAACATTGAAAGCCTGGCTGTCGGGGAAACCGAAGACCCTGGCTTCTCTCGAATTACGTTCGTCGTTAGCGAATCCGAGCGGAAGCTCGAACAGGTTCGCAAGCAGCTGGAAAAAATCGTAACTGTCGTCAAGGTTGTGGACTTTCTCGGCCAGGATTACGTCGAACGAGACCTTATGTTGATGAAGGTCCGGGCCACGGCCCACACCCGGGCCAGCATTCGCGAATTGGCTGAAATCTTCCGCGGTCGCATTGTGAACGTCGCAACCGACCACCTGATGATCGAGATCGCAGGCCAGGAATCGAAAATTAACGCGTTCATAGACTTGGTCCGCAATTTCAGCATTCTCGAAACGGTCAGAACTGAACGAACGGCCCTGATGAGGAATGCTTAC
>CALJUK010000106.1 GCA_937975745.1 uncultured Planctomycetaceae bacterium
GAGAATGGATTCCTCATCGACGGGAAATTCGGCAACGTCCTGAGGGCTGTCTTGGAGAAGCCGATTCAAACCACAATCTGCCGGTAGACTGCGAATTCGGCTGACCAGCGACCAGCGGAAGATTGTCGGATGTCCTCGTCGCCGGGACTGGTCCTCTGCTGGATAGACGGGAACCAGAATGCTGGTGGAACTGTTCCGCCAGGCGTCGAGCATCGCGTTCAGGACGCCCGGCCGCACGATCGGATGATCGGCCGGAATCAACATCCAGCCGTCCCGCTCGGTCGGCGAGAACTGCTCCTCGATTGCTGCGAGGGCAAGTTCCACACTGTCCCGCATTGTCGGCGGATCAACCGGCGGAACGAGGGCTACGGCCGGCAAATCATGCACTGCCTGCTGCAATGCGGTGTCATCGGGGCGAATCACCACAAAACGCTCGGCGATTTCGTCCCGCGCGAGTGCCCGCAACACACTCGCAATGACCGGATCACGCCCCCAGGGAAGGAGTAATTTCGGCTGCCCCATTCGCCGGCTCTTGCCTGCAGCGGGAAGAACTGCAAACAATCGGTCAGAGACGGTCACACGTCAACCTTCGCAAAAAACGGTCTCGTTTGGATTGCTTTACACTCACTCACAGTAACGTGCCCGACGAAAGCCTGCTACCGGGGCACTGTTCCCGTCAGCTTCTGTTCTGGTCGAATCGAGGTCAACCGCGTGGAGATTCTGCTGACAAACGATGACGGAATCCACGCCCCCGGACTCCGGGCGCTGGAATATGAGTTGCGGCGACTCGGCCATGTGACGCTGGTGGCACCGCAGCTCGAACAAAGCGGTGTCGGCCTGAAGATCACCTATTTGCAACCGCTGCAGGCAGAGGAAGTGTTTGACGGTCAGGAACAGCGCGGCTGGTCGGTAGCGGGCAGCCCGGCAGATTGTGTGAAGCTCGGCATGCTGGAGTTCTGTCCCCAACGGCCCGACTTGGTCGTCAGCGGAATTAACTCCGGCGCAAACGTCGGCATTAACGTGCTCTACTCGGGAACGGTGGCCGCTGCCATCGAGGGAGCATTCTTCGGCGTCAAGTCGGTGGCCGTCTCACAGCTTGTTGATGGACCGGCCGACTACCGGGCGACCGCCCGGCGTGCCGTCGATGTCATTCGCCAGATTTGCGAACGCGACCCGCAGGATTCGCTGTTGTGGAATCTCAATTTTCCAGGAACAGGCGCCAGTCCTCCAAAAGGGCTCAAATTGACCACGCTCGGTGTCCGCCGACATGTCGACGTCATGGAACGACGGGTTGATCCGCGTGGTCGCCCCTATTTCTGGAGTGGAGCCGACCCGCTGGAGAACCATTTGATGGATCCGGGAACCGACGTCCGAGAGTTGGCCGATGGCTTCGTCACGCTGACGCCGATGCACTTCGACTTGACGCTGCACGAAACCGTCCGAAAGTCTTCGGCCGACGGCTGGTCACTCGCATCAGAGCAGAACGATGCGCAATTGTGAGACTTCGAACGGGCTTTTGCGGCAAGCCACGGCCTGCTTCTGGAAATTGGCAGCCTCGTCCACCGCTGAAACGTGTCTCCTCGTCCTCACTCCCCGGTACCGATCGGCTCGGCTGTTTTGCCGACCGTTGCGCGAGGGCAACCAGTGGTGTCCAGGCGCGAAGACGTTCAGCAGGCAGGCTGTCATTCGTTGGAAATACTCGCGACTGCGGCTATTCTCGCGACTCCTCAGTCATTCACCGAATGCAAT
>CALJUK010000107.1 GCA_937975745.1 uncultured Planctomycetaceae bacterium
CTCGCGAGCTACCGGGCTGCTCCACCCCGCGTTATGGGTCGGCAGAAGGGGTGTTCCTTACACGACTGGCCCCATTTTATCGACAGGGACCGTGACCGTCGAGGATGGGAGCAGGCAAAATCCGAGAATTTCACCGGATCGGTCACCAAACAGCCGTTCTAACCCGTTCACACAGACAGAATTACGCGGCATTCTCCACCGCGACAGACACAACACGGCCCTCCGGTTCGACCGATCGGACTCTACGCGATCAGTTCGTTGACCACTCGGCCGTGCACGTCGGTCAGGCGAAAATCCCGGCCGGCGTAGTGGTATGTCAGTTTCTCGTGGTCGAATCCCATCAGCTTGAGGATCGTCGCGTGCAGGTCGTGGACGTGGACCTTGTTCTCGACTGCCCGGAAACCAAATTCGTCGGTCGCCCCGTGGACGTAGCCCCCTTTGACTCCGCCACCGGCCATCCAGACGGTAAAACCCCAGTGGTTGTGGTCGCGGCCGTTAATCTTGCCGGCGTTGGAACCCTTCTTGGGAAGTTCCACCACGGGTGTTCGGCCGAACTCGCCCCCCCAGATGACGAGTGTCTCGTCGAGCAGCCCCCGTTGTTTGAGGTCGGTCAGCAGGGCGCCGATGGCCTGGTCGCATTGACCGGCAAGCTGCCGATGGCGAACTTCCAGGTCGTCGTGGCTGTCCCAGGGCTGGCCGGCACCGTGCCAGAGTTGGACGAAGCGAACACCCCGCTCGATCAGTCGGCGGGCGATGAGAATCTGTCGGGCCTGGACCCCGGGACCGTACATCTCCTGAATATGTTTCGGCTCGCGCGAAACATCAAACGCCTCGGCCGCTTCAATCTGCATGCGGAACGCGAGTTCGAACGACTGAATCCGCGACTCCAAGGCGGAGTCGCCTCCCCGCTGTTCGAGGTGCGCGGCATTCAAGTTGCGGAGGAGATCGAGCTGTCGCTGTTGCTCGTCGCGCGAGACTCGATCGTTGCGGATATTGGCGATCAGTCGCTCGACCTCCTGGTGCTGCGTGTCGATGTACGTCCCCTGGAAGACGCCGGGAAGAAAGCCGGCCTGCCAATTTTGGGATTCCTGAATCGGATACCCGCCGGGACACATCGAAATGAAGGCGGGCAGGTTCTGGTTTTCGGTCCCCAGCCCGTAGGTCATCCACGAGCCAACACTGGGGCGAACCAGCCGGGCTTCACCGCAGTTCATCAGCAGCAATGAAGGTTCGTGATTGGGAACGTCGGCGTGCATCGAGCGAATGACGGCAATGTCGTCGATCGACTGGGCCGTATGCGCGAACAGATCGCTGACTTCGATTCCACTCTGGCCATACTTGCGAAACAAAAATGGCGAGCGAAACGCGGCACCGGTCGGGCGCTCTGTCTTCAGGTTCGGAACGGGAAGTTCCTGGCCGTGGTACTTCTCCAGCAAAGGCTTGGGGTCGAACGTGTCGACGTGCGACGGCCCGCCGTTCATGAACAGGTGGATGATCCGCTTGGCTTTGACCGGGAAGTGGGGCTGCCTGGAGGCCAGTGGATTGCGTCCGCCGTCCAGGTCGGCAGCGTGGGCAGCCAAGCCGGTGTGCCACGCCAGTGGAGCCAGCGCAAGACTTCCCATCCCCATGCCGCACTTCTGCAACATCTCCCGCCGCGAACAACCATTCCCGTTGTCGAAGGGGCCGCCATATGAATCGGAAAACGTCAGCGACATGTCGGCACCTCAATCGACAAACTGAAACTCATTGGACATCAACAGTACCTGGGCCAATGCCGCCCACGGATCGAGCGGTTCCGGCAGAGGCCCGGCGAACTGTTCTTTCGACGAGAACGGTCCACTGACTCCGTTGGATGTTTGCAGCGAGAGACGGACTTCCCAGTGGAAACTGTCGTGGTTGGGGTTCGACCGGCAGTCGGCAACCAGGTCGATGGCTTCCCCCGCTTTGATGGCAATCCCGTCGACTGTCGTCTCGGCCGAACTGTTCTGCACGACCCACTGGCCAAGCGGAGTGGCGGAGCCTTTGAAGAGGGTGACTCGGACGCCGTCCCCTTGATCCTTCTTGTGGGACACCTGGCCGGAAATCTGGACCACCCCATCTTGTGTGGCGACCCAGCGGCGAACCGCTGCACGCGCGAGATTGTTCCCGACGTGCCCGCCGTCTTGGTTCAATGTTACCCAGCCCAGTTTGTCGTCGGGAAGTTTCTCGCCTCCCTGCCAGGCTTTGCCGGTGAAGTGAGGCAAGTGCTGGAACTCGCCCAGTTGCTTGCCTTCGGCGTCGATTGCCGCATACCCGTATTGCCAGGCGGGCAATTCCGTCGCCGTCTTGCTGCGGTTGGCCGTGATGAACCGCGTCATCGCGTGCAGTTCGGCAGGTTTCGGATCCCGTCCCAACGACAGCCGACACAGACTTTCAACTCGTTGCGAAGGACTCTCGCCCGTCGCCCTCGCAGCCAGATGTGTCGCCTGTTCCATGACGAAAGGGCCGTTCATCAAAAACAGCGCCTGTTGCGGGACCGTCGTGTCGTATCGTTTGGGGGCGTGCGTATCGGGGCCGGCGAAGTCGAAAATGCGAAACAGGCCGGGCAGGTTCTGGCGATCGATATAGGCGTAGACCGACCGCCGCGTGGGTGCGGGTGTAGACAGAATGTCGACTGACGGGCCACCGACCGACAGGTCCAATCGGCCGGCTGCCTGCAACATCGCATCCCGGGCCGCTTCAAAGTCCAGCCGCTGACGATTCATGTGAGACAACAACACATTGCCCGGGTCCGCGCGCCGAGCGTCCGCAGACGGGACACTGCTCAACTGAAACGAACGGGACAGCAAAATCATTCGATGAAGTTGTTTGACCGACCAACCCGCGCGCATGAAGCGGTC
>CALJUK010000108.1 GCA_937975745.1 uncultured Planctomycetaceae bacterium
TGGAAGAAGCGGAACGCCGTGACCGCCTGGGAATGCTCGATCGCGTTCGTCTTGTCGCGTTGGGGACACCGGACGTACTGCGCGGTTCCGTCGGAGGGGACTGTATCACCATCGAGTCGGACGCGCCCGACGAGTTGACTGCCCGGATCCAGCAGCGGTTTAACGTCGTCCCCCAGAAGGTGGACGGGGTGTTGCGGATCGAGCGGGAGAACGGACACGAGTTCCTGCGGGATTTGGTCGAAGCCTTCAAAGATGATGTGACGTCCGTTTCGTATGGTCGGCCCACTCTGGAGGATGTGTTCATCGATCGGACGGGACATCGCTTCTGGGAGGCCGAGAAGAAAGCATGACTTCAGCAGAAGCAAATCCCACACTGAACACCGAAGCATTCTGGCTGCCTGTCTGGACGTTGTCGAAGCGTGAACTGATCCGCTTCTTTCGACAGCGGACCCGCATTATCGGTGCGCTGGGCCAGCCGGTTATCTTCTGGATTCTGTTTGGTTCCGGCATGCGGAGTTCTTTTCAGCCGCCAGACTGGGGCCCACAGGAGTTGTCGTACCAGGAGTACTTCTACCCCGGCGTGGCCGTCATGATTGTTCTGTTTACGGCCATTTTCTCGACGATCTCCATCATCGAGGACCGCCGCGAAGGTTTTCTGCAGGGAGTGCTGGTGGCACCCGTATCGCGACTGTCGATCGTCCTGGGAAAGATCTTCGGTGGGGCGGCCTTGGCCGTGATCCAGACAGTCTTCTTCCTGGCGATTGGCCCGTTCCTGCATTTTGTTGGACTGTCTCCACCATTGGATGTCGGGTTCACCGTGACATCGGCCATCGGAACGTTCCTGTTTGTCGTACTATTAAGTGTGACGCTGACAGCATTGGGGTATGTCATTGCCTGGCCTTCGGCATCGACGCAGGGTTATCACGCGATCATGAGCGTGTTCCTGTTCCCGATGTGGTTGCTTTCCGGAGCCTTCTTTCCGCCGGCCGACTCGGGTTGGTTGAAGTGGGTGATGGCGGCGAACCCGCTGACGTACGGAATGGCCGGCTTGCGTTATGTGATGTATCCCGGGCGATTGACCGGTGGAATGGGCGCCATGCCGTCATTCGGGGTCAGCCTGGGCGTTACGGTTCTGTTCTGTGTCGTTTGTGTCGGGCTTTCAGTCTGGTTGACCACGCGTCGATCCAGTCGGGATGCCCGATAGAGATCGCGATCGGTATGCGAGGTAGACGTGCCGATCCCCTGGAAACCACGAATACAGCACTGCGGGTGGCATGAGTAAGACGCAGCCCTCAACTCAATCCCCCGCTAGATCAGTCAGTCCTGACGGACAAATGAACGACAACTCACCCGCACAATCTGGCCGCTCGCGAATTCCCCGGTTCGTTCCAATCATCCTGTGGACTCTCGTGGGTGTCTCGGCAATGTGGCTGTGGTCCACCACGAAAAGCGACGATGCTTCCGTCGATCGCCGTAATCCGGGTGTGCCCAACCTCAGCAGCAATTCCGGCGGTCCAGGGGATGATGTGGTGGTCGCTCGGCCCATGGACGCCAGCGAAGTCGAGTCCGGCCCGAAATGGGATCCGGAGGGGATTCAGGATTTCGAGCTGACCAACACACGCGGCGACACCATCAAGAAGAACGATTTGCTCGGCCGTCCCTGGGTTGTCTCCTTCATTTTTATCCGCTGTGGTGGGCCCTGTCCGCGGGTGAGCGGGCAGATGCGCATCCTGCAGGATCAGTTGGATGCGCTGGGGAGCGATGCCCGTCTGGTGACGATCACGGTCGATCCGGATTACGACACGCCCGAACGACTGGCCGAGTATGCGAAGACGTTTGGAGCCGATCCCGACCGGTGGATCTTTCTAACAGGCGACAAGACCGAAATCTATCGGATGATCCAGAAGAGTTTCCGCATGCCGGTCCAGGAAACTGTGGGTGAGGATCGCGTTCCGGGGTTCGAAGTCATCCATACGACCAATGTCCTGCTCGTCAATGCCGATGGTGTCGTCGTCGAGAAGTACAACTCTCTCAACGACGTCGAGATGGCGGCTCTCCGGCGGAAACTGTCCGGTCGCGAGGGGGAATCCCCAGAGAAAATCGATTCGTCCGCTGCGGAAGAGTCTCGGGATCGCGATGCGTCCCCGGATGCTGACAAGCCACAGGACGCCAAAGAGTTACCGGACACGGGACAATCGAAGGAGGCCAGCGAAGCCTCCGGAGAAGAGGCTGCAACAGCCGACAGCAATCCGCCCATCATCCGCGGACAGTCTCCCGACGCATCGGCCACAGCGAATGATTCCAACAACGCCGTCCAGACAGGGGGGGCCGATTTGACGGGCAATGCCCCAAGTTGGGTCCTGCGACTGCCGGCTGTCAACGCGGTGCTGAACGGGCTGTCAACGCTGTTGCTGCTGCTGGGTGTCTGGCTGATCAAGCATGGGAAACGTCAGGCTCACAAACGCGTGATGCTTTCAACCTTTGGTGTCTCGATTGCCTTCCTGGTCTGCTACCTGGTCTATCACATCGCGCTCGACTACTACACGGGGAGCGGTTCGCGAGCGTTTCAGGGGACGGGCACCGTACGAGCCGT
>CALJUK010000109.1 GCA_937975745.1 uncultured Planctomycetaceae bacterium
ATGGCGTGAAGAAGTCGATCAACTTATGGGCTTTCCCGTATCCCGAGCGAATGTCGCTGGAGGAATGCCTGCAACTTGCCAAAGATGCGGGCTTCGACGGGATCGAACTGAACTACGATCTCGAAAATGATCTCTCACCGAAGTCCGGCAGCCGCGATTACGCCGCCATCCGCCAGATGGCCGATCGCATTGGGATCGCGATCAGCGGACTCTGTTCGTTCCTGTTCTGGCCCTATCCGCTGACAAGCAACGACCGGTCCAAACGACAGCAAGGATTGGAGTTGGCCGGCAAGATCGCGCAAGCCGCTCACGATCTGGGGGTACAGAATGTCCTGGTGGTGCCAGGGGCTGTCCACATTCCCTGGCGGAACGATCACGAGCCTGTAACCAACGACGTCTGTGACCGGCGGGCACGAGAGGCCGTCGGACAACTGGCCCGTCAGGCCGAAAAACTGAACGTCTCGCTGAATATCGAGAACATCTTCTTCAACGGCTACCTGATGACGCCGATGGAGATGAACGACTTTGTCGACAGCTTCGGCAGCGAACACGTGCGGATCCATTTCGACACAGGCAACATTTCGATGTTCCAATTTCCGGAGCATTGGGTCCCCGTGATGGGGTCGCGGATCCAGAATATTCACTTTAAGGAATTTACGAAGAACGGGACGGACTATTCGTTGGAAACATTTCGTCCCTTGCTGGACGGAACGACAAACTGGCCGGCCGTCATGGAGGCACTCGCCGAAACTGGCTACCAGGGGTATGTGACGTTCGAGTATTTCCACCCGTACCCGCACTACCCGGAAGCGTTAATTTACCAGACAAGCGACTCGCTGGATCGGATCATCGGCCGCTGGCCGCCCCGCAGCGGACGGTGAGAGACTGCCATCTCGGTCGTCCGAATTCCGAACTGACTTCTGGAGACCGTCTGAGGCGCTACGGGCAGGTGAAGGAATCCTCTGTCACCAGCCGGGCGCTACCGCCCGAGCAACGCCCGACAGCCGTGGCCTGGGCCGAGATTGTGTACATCCCGTTACCATTCCCGATGACGCTGGAAGCGATCCCGGTGACCGTCGTCGACTTCTGGACGTGGGCGGCGAAGTCTTCGTCGTCGATCGTGATGTTCAGGTTTCCGGTCAGCGATGCGTTGTTGGGACCAAGTCGCATGACGTCCCCGGGAAGCAGGACCAGCGAGTCACCATTCGAGAAGTTGATCGTCATGGTGACGCCGGGGTTGTTTGCTCCGGCACCGGTCCCGAATGAGCCTCCCTTGTCCAACGCATTCGCCGGAGGGGGTGGACCACTACCGACGCCATCCGTGTCTGCTCCAAAACTGAACGACTCGCCGGCATCAAATGCGGTGGCATCGGTTCCACCGGTGGGAAACGTCACGGTCAACGTTGTGCTGGTCGTATTGCTGTTGGGTGAAAAGGAAATGCTCCCATCGGGAATATTGGTCCCGTTCGTTCCAATCACCGGACCCATGCCGGTCTCGTCTCCGAGGGCGCCTGCAGGCTTCAGATCGAAGCTGCCATCATCGCCGCCGCCAGCCAGATTGATGGCGATTGACGCAATCGAAACGCCCGCGTCCCCCGAAGTGTACTCGACAAGGAAGGCCGAAGTCGTATCAACAGTCGTCTGTCCGGCTGGAGTCTGGAATGTCACATCGATGTTGTAGTTGCGGCTACGGTTGCAACCGGGATCGCCGCTCGCGTTGAAGTTCGTGGAGTTGGTCGGATCCATCGAACCGAGGACAATATCCCCCGTGCAACTGTCATTGCCATTCGGATTGGCCAGGTTCTCGTTGGCATTCAGAGAATACCCGTTGGCTGTCGCGACGGTTTGGGCGGCCGTTCTCGCCTGCGTCGTCGTCCCACCACCGGCCCAAGTGATGACGGCCTGCTTGGCGGCCGACTGGACCGCAGTGGAAAGTTCCTCGCGGGTGGCTGAGACCATGCCAATGTCAACAGCCAGGCAGATGCTCCCCAATAACAGGGGGGCCAGCATGATGACCCACACTGTGGCCAGCGCCTGACGATCTGAACGTGACGACCGAATGTGCGCGCCGCGAGCCGTCAAATTGGCAAGTCGTCTGATCCGCATATAACAACCGTGACTACTCTTGCGTCAAACTCAAATCTTCGGGTTGAGAAGCGGCAAGGCAGCGGCCAACAAGCCGCGACCCACACTCTTCAACCCTACGTTTGGAGTCTGACAAGGTACTACGATGAAACGGGTCCACTCAAACCGATCTCAGTTCGGCAGCACCGCATCCACGATGATCCGACGGCTGGAGATCGAAAAACCAAAGGTACTCAGCATGTCGGGCGTGACAGCAGTCAGGGGAATGCAGACTCGCACCCGAATGGTGTCTGCCGGCGGGGTGCTGCTGGCTTGAGGACAGGTCCCGTCCTCGGCAGATGAGGACCCGGAAACGTTCTCGGTGAAGCGGACACCCCCGCTTGCCGATGTTCCAAACCCGGCTGTCGCGAGCGCCTCGTCCACTTCGTTGCGAATCAGGGCTGCGTCGCCTGCCGTGGCACCGCCGCCTGCTAGATTGTTGTCGCCGGCATACTTGGCACCCAACCGT
>CALJUK010000110.1 GCA_937975745.1 uncultured Planctomycetaceae bacterium
CATCTCAACGCCCAAAATGACCGCAATCAGCAGGAACGGCGCGGCGCGACCGGCCGGAAGCCCCCCTCTGCGGGAGAAGTTCCGGTTCTGACGTTGAGAAAGCAGCTTATGATTTTGCATCGAGCGGTGTTTCCCATTGAAAGACGGGGACGCAATCGTTCCACTCATGAACCCGTTCTGAGAGACCGTTTGGACAGTTTCGCCGGTCAACAAAAAAGAAAGCCAGGTCGGTCGCCACTCCAGAGTATGCTCCGCTGGCGGATCTGCCAAGATTCCAATTCTTCGAACGGGCACTTTGTCTGTCTGTCGCGCGTGCCACCTCGTGGACGACAATTCCAGCTGATTCTGACGTTCGGCTCGTATCGTGGTCGGTGCTCACGAGCCGATGAGTGTTTCCAGGACACGACAGAAGGCGCCGTAACTCCCGCCGTCAAACAGCACAAAGCGAACCAATTCCGGACGCCCGTGTTCGAGCAGGAAGTCTTTGGCCACATTCAGCGAGACGTTCGCCTCCAGATCCTTCGGGTAGCCGTACACACCCGTACTGATGGCCGGAAAGGCGATGCTGCGACAACTGTGCTCGACAGCCAGTTCGAGACAGCGATGCAGGGCCGATGCCAGCAAGTCAGATTCTCCCTTCAGTCCCCCTTTCCAGACTGGACCGACCGCATGAAAGACGTATCGGGCGGGAAGTTCTCCCCCGGAAGTCGCCACGGCCGAACCGGTCGGACAGCCGTCCGGATACTGGAGGCTCGTCTCTTCCATCAGGCTGAGTCCGGCCGCCTGATGAATGGCTCCGTCGACGCCGCCTCCCCCCGCCAGAGAACTGTTCGCCGCATTGACAATCGCATCGACATTCTGGAGTGTGATGTCCCCCTGGACCAGTTCTAACCGACAACTGCCAAACAACACGCGCATAACCGAATGCCTCCCCCGTCGCCTGCAATTGCAAAAAAGGTTCCAGGCTCAAATAATTGGCCAGCGGATTGGCCGATGGTTCGAATCCGGCGTCCATCATACGGTTTGCCGCCCCGTCTCGCGAAAGAACGCCAGACTCGGGACTGCGGCCCGCAGACATTTCCCTTCGTTAGAATCGTCCACCGTGATTAAGGTTGCTTTGCTCATCCCGACTCTCGACCGCTCGGGCGCCGAGAAGCAACTGGCCTTGTTGGCTCGCGGTCTCCCCCAGGACGAATTCGACGTCCGTGTGATGGCCCTCACCCGTGGTGGTCCGTTCGAACAGGACCTGACGGAAGCCGGCATTCCGGTGACAGTCATCGGCAAACGCTTCAAATGCGATCCACTGCCCGCCTGGAAACTCCGCCGAGTCCTCAAGCAATTTCAGCCGGATGTGTTGCACACTTGGCTGTTCGCCGCACACACCTACGGGCGACTTGTCGCCGGCGGATCGCACCGTCCCAAGATTGTCGTCTCTGAACGATGCGTCGACGAGTGGAAGTCGGGCTGGCAATTTCAG
>CALJUK010000111.1 GCA_937975745.1 uncultured Planctomycetaceae bacterium
CAACCTTCTCGACCGAATCGGACCGCTCGAGGCTTTCGTCGACGGACTTCTTCAGCGGAATCTGCTTGCCGCGACGCCAGCCGGCATCGGCCGTAATGACAACTTTGGCCTGAGCATCGTTGTTGCGATCGGCAACGGCATCGGCACTGAACCCGCCGAAGATGATGCTGTGCGGTGCACCGATTCGCGAGCAGGCCAGCATGGCGATGGCCAGTTCAGGAATCATTGGCATGTAGATCGTCACGCGGTCGCCGGTCTGGACCCCCAGGTCCTTCAGGACATTGGCAAACTTGCAGACTTCGCGGTACAGATCCTGGTACCGAAGCACGCGTGTGTCGCCCGGTTCGCCTTCCCAAATGATGGCAGCCTTGTTCTTCCGCCAGCTCTCCAGGTGTCGGTCGAGACACTGGTAGGACGCGTTAATCTTCCCGCCGGTAAACCATTTGGTATCCGGCATGGCGCCTTCGAGAACCGAGTCCCATTTCTTGAACCAGGTCAGGTTTTCAGCCATGTCGCCCCAGAAGCCGGCCGGGTCATCCTTGGCTCGCTGCCACATCTCCTGATACTGTTCTTCGCTGTTGATGTTTGCCTGTGCGGCGAACTCAGCGGATGGCGGAAAGCTACGAACCTCGTGCAGGACGCTTTCGATATTTTCGCTGGGCGAGCTACTCATCGTCGTGTGAACTCCCGAATCAGAATCTGGCGTCTGAACGACGCGACGGCAAGACCGCGGCAGACCCGTCCAAATGACCCGGTGCCGCAAAAAATTGGTGCCTTGTGAGGCCTGGAATCTCAGGCTGAAGAACGTGGTCCGCGGTTCGTTAGCCGCCGTCGTTCTGAATCTCAACCCGAAGACTTGAGTTTGACGCAACAGTCATGAATTTGGTGAAACGCCGATCTTACGGTTGCGCATTTCAATAATCAACGCGCGCTGTTGGGCAGAAGAGCATCCGACAGCAGTTCGCCGGCATAAATTACCCCTGATCTCTAACCTGTTCGACTGTCACCCCAATGTCGGGCCGTCCTGCAAGCAACTTATTGCATGCCTGGGTGCATCTGTTACCATAGAAGAAAGAACTATTCCTAAAAGATTGCCTGCTGTGGGGATCTACTGGGAAGCTATCCCGCCGGTTCGTTGGACCAGATTCGTCGCGAGCCACCCGAGCACCCGCGCGTCACCATCTTCCAGAGCTCGATGCAGCGTCCGGTTTCTATTCGACCGTCGCACATCGCCCCGCCCCTGAACGTGCAGATTTTCCGGAGCCGTTATGCAGCCGACACACTCTTTCGACCAACACGATCACGACTCCACCTCGACTCAGCCCACACCGCAGGTAACCGAGCCAACCAGAGGCCGCAATGGCTGGGTCTATTCCTTCGTCGCTGTCGCGATTGTCGGGCTGGTTGTCGTTGGAGTGTGGAATCTCCCGTCAGTCCCCGATTCCAATGGGGGAGCTCTCCTCGCGATGGCAGATGAAGGCGCTGCAGCTGACAAGCCAAAGTCGACCGAAAGGACCACCGACAAGGGCGATGCGGCAGACAAAGCGGCCGACACGAAGGCTGACAGCGAAATCGAAAACCCGTTCCCCAACCGGGTCAAGGCCCCCAGCCTTGACGGCGGCGTCGAATGGTTGAATACAGCCGGCCCCATCTCGCTGGCTGACCTGCGCGGCAAGGTCGTGCTGGTCGACTTCTGGACCTACTGCTGCATTAACTGCATCCACATTCTGCCCGACCTGAAATACCTCGAACACAAGTATCCCGACGAACTCGTCGTGATTGGCTGTCACTCGGCGAAGTTCGACAACGAGAAAGACTCCGAGAACATTCGCCAGGCAATCATGCGGTACGAGATCGAACACCCGGTCATCAATGACGCCAACATGGTTGTCTGGAGGAAAATGGGGGCTCGCTCGTGGCCGACTTTGGTCCTGATCGATCCGGAGGGTTACTACTGCGGCTATGTGTCGGGCGAGGGCAACCGGGAGATTCTCGAAAGCGTTATCGACCGCCTGATTGCCTATCACGAAAGTAAGGGAACGTTGGACCGGACTCCCGTCCATTTCGACCTGGAGGCCCATGGGCAAAAGGCCACACCGCTTCGTTATCCGGGCAAACTTCTCGCCGACCCCCAACAGGACCGACTGTTTATCTCGGACAGCAACCACAACCGCATCGTCATCACGCAGCGGGACGGAAAGCTGTTGGACGTCGTCGGGAGCGGTCGCATCGGTGCCCAGGATGGTGATTACCAGTCAGCCACGTTCGATCATCCGCAGGGAATGGAACTGGTCGGCAACACACTGTATGTCGCCGACACCGAAAACCATCTGATCCGCACGATCGACCTGGAGCAGAAAACTGTCAGCACCCTGGCCGGCACGGGTGCGCAAGCCCGCATGCGCGTGATGGGGGGCATTAATCGCGAGACGGCTTTGAATAGCCCGTGGGACCTGCTTGAGCACGATGGTGTGCTGTACATCGCAATGGCCGGACCACACCAGATTTGGCAGCATCGTATCGGTTCGAATGAAGTCGGCGTTTACGCCGGCACGGGACGGGAAGACATCTTGGATGGGCTTCGGTTGAACTCCGCCCTGGCTCAGCCGTCCGGACTGGCGACCGATGGCGAAGCCTTGTATGTCTGCGACAGCGAAGGATCGGCAATCCGCCGGATCGACTTCAAGACGGGTGAGGTCACCACGGTGGCCGGTGCGTCCGACCTTCCCAATGGCCGCTCGCTGTTCGAATTCGGCGACGTTGACGACACGGGAGACCGCGTGCGTCTGCAGCATCCGCTGGGAATCGCTGCTCACGCGGACCTGCTGTACATCGCGGACACCTACAACCACAAGCTGAAGAAGGTCAACTCGAAAACCGGCCAGACAACCACCTGGCTGGGAACAGGCGAACGGGGCACAAGCCTCGATCCGCCTCAGTTTTCCGAGCCCGCCGGTCTGAGTCTCCACGGCGAGACACTGTTCATCGCCGATACCAACAACCACCGCATTCTCACTGCCAACATCCAGACAGGAAAAATCGCCGAGCTTTCGATCAAGGGACTGACACCGCCACCACCTCCCAAGTCAGACGACTCGTTCGCCTTCGGGAAGGGAGAGGCCCGACAGACGTCTCCTCAGGTTGTCGCGGCGGGAGATCGGCTGCACGTCTCCATCGAGGTGAAGCTGCCGGAAGACTACAAGCTCAATGAACTGGCTCCGATGAGCTACAAGCTGGAATCTGCCGACGGTCAAACACTGTTTGCCGAGTCCGCAATGAACCGCCGTCAGACGATCAAGGCCAAGAAATCTCCGCTGGAGATCGAAATTCCCACGACAGGTGCCGAAGGTTCTGCGCAGTTGACTTTGACCGTTTCGTACGGCTACTGCCGCGGAGGCGACGGAGGCTTGTGCAAGATCAAGACGGATCGTTGGCTGATTCCGGTTTCGGCCAGTTCTGGGGCAAAGGAAACCGTGATCAAGGTCCAATCCGACGCCACCCAGTAACCGTGGGGCGTTTTGGTCAGCCTGTGGCAGTTTACCTTGACCCGCGAGATGCCATATTGCGTGGCAAGGTGGCGTCCTTCATAATACGCGAAACCACTCGATGAGCGTCCATTCTGGGCGTCGCGTCGCCCTACTTTCTGATCCACCGCCCATTCGGCAGTCACCTTATGGCTTTGTCGATCGTTCAGTGTCATCGATGGGTTGAAACGAGTCCGACGAAAACCGCAAATGTTCGTGAGCCTCCTACTTCGCCCCGGCACGTGACACAAATCCCTGGTTGGGGAATTGGTCTGCGCCGTGGGCCGGAGTTTCGCGAGCAGTTTGCCCATCATCGCAACACGATTCCGTTTGTCGAACTGCGAATTCCTGCGCGGGCGTTCCCGGTCGTGGACTGTCGTTCGATTGGCAGTTCGTCCGAGCTCTCTTTGCTTTGGTGATTGTTCTTATTCTTGATGCCGGGATCGCAGCGAGGAGCCGATATGTCTTCCGATCCTCCACAATCTCGCCCTGAGATGTCTGAATCGAAATCGAAGAAAAGTCAGCCCACAGGCGACAACATGGGTGAAACCGTCATCCAAGGGACTGGCGACGACCTGCAAGAAACCATGATCGGTGAAGATGTCCCCGACGCCAACGACCAGGGGGAAACTGTCATCGGCAATTCCAACGATCGTACGGACGAGACCACCGGGAAAGCCAAGACGTCGGCAGGGTCTGCCTCGGCGTCGCAGAAGAAAACAGACAAGCCGAAGAAGGCCAAAGCGACTTCGCTGGGCGAGTTCAAACTGATCAAAAAGCTCGGCCAGGGTGGCATGGGAGAAGTCTTTCTGGCAACGCAGAGCAGCCTGGATCGCAAAGTCGCGATCAAGGTGCTTGCCAAGCAGTTCGCCAAGAAAGAGGACTTCGTCAAACGCTTCTACCGCGAGGCCAAGTCGATGGCCCGCATTGACCATCCCAATGTTGTCCGCTGCTATAGCGTTGGTCAGGACAAGGGGTTGCACTTTGTCGCCATCGAGTACATCGATGGCCAAAGTATGAAGGACTGGATGAATCAACTGGAGAAACTCAGCGACGGGGACGCTCTGCACGTCATCCTGTGCTGTGCGGCCGCGTTGTCCCAAGCCCACTCGATGAACCTGATCCACCGTGACATTAAACCCGACAACATGCTGGTCACTCGGTCGGGTATCGTGAAGGTTTCCGATCTGGGACTCGCCAAGGCCGTCGACGAAGATGTCTCGATGACCCAGAGCGGTACAGGTATGGGAACGCCATTATACATGGCACCCGAACAGGCCCGTAACGCCAAACATGTCGATCATCGAACCGACATTTATGCGCTGGGTGCCTCGCTGTATTACTTCCTGACCGGCCAGCTTCCCTTCACGGGCGAGAACACGATGGAACTGATCATCGCCAAGGAGAAAGGCCAGTTCACCTCGGCCCGCAGGCTGAACAACCAGATCCCCGAACGACTGGACTTGATGATCGACAAGATGCTGGCGAAAGACCCGGCCCATCGCTACGACAGCTGCGACGAGATCATTCGGGATATTGAGTCGCTGCAGCTCGAATCCCAGACGCTCAGTTTCATCGATCCAGACGCAGCCGCCACTCCCCCCCGTGCTGCTTCCCGCGGCAGCCAAACCACCGTCGCCAGCCACACCAGCGCCTCCCAACCAACCGGTCTCGCCAATTCTGCCAAAGACGCACAGCGGCAGACGAAGGTTGCCCCCCAAGCGGCCCAAGAGTTGTGGTTTGTGCGGCACAAGACGGGGGATCGAAAACTGACCATTTCCAAGCTGTCAACGCTTCAAATTCAGCAGGCGCTGCGCGGCGGCACTTTGGATACCACGGCGAAGGCGAAAAAGTCCGCCCAGGGCACTTTTCTGCCGTTAGCCCAATTTCCGGACTTCGCCGACCTTGTCAGTAAGCAGGTTGTCCGAGCCAAGGCCGAACACCGGGCCACGTCGCTGAAGGAAGAATTCGAGAAGATCGACAAGCAGTACGGTCGCCGCAATCTCTGGAAGAAGCTGCGTAGCCTGACTGATGGCGTCTTTGGAATGGTCAGTCTGGTGATTTACCTGGCTGCAATTGGTGGCGTTTGTTACCTCGGATACCTGTACGGACCGGTGTTGTACAAGATGGTTGCCGCGAAACTCGGCGTTGGTGGCGAGTAACAGCGAAAGTGGCGTCCCGCGCGCCTCTGCCAGGCGCGAGTTGCTTCTACCAGTGGCGATTCATTTCGCCGGGCCCGCCCAGGCGGTCCGAAAAGAATCCGTGACTATTGACGCACTGCCAGTCTCCTGGCGGAAACTTTCTCAGTGGAGATGAATTCCGCGATCCGTGTTCCGCCGGCCGGTGTTGAATGCTCCAGAGCGAAGTGTTTCCGTGCGGGACATGCTGCGCTTTCCAGTTTAACCTAATTGCGCCCGGGCAGTGTGTCGGGGTGCCCGTTCTGCTGAGCAACATCTCAGCAGGGCAATCGTGTGTGGCCTTGGAGTATCGCAATGAAGAAGCTCCTGATGTCCGCCTTGTCGGCTGCCGTTGTTTGCGGCTGCCTCTCCCTCAACACGAGTTATGCTGCCGACAAAGGTGGTAAAGGCGAGAAGAAGCCAGTCGACCCGGAGAAGGTGTTCGAACGGCTCGACAAGGACAAAGACGGCAAGTTGACGGAAGCCGAGTTTCTCGGGAAGCGCGAAGGGGAAGCCGCCGAGAAGGGCAAGAAGGCCTTCGCCCGCCTGGACAAAGATGCCAATGGCAGTCTGTCACTGGAAGAGTTCAAGGCCCGCGGCGCGAAGAAGAAGCCCTAAGCCGCATCAGCACGTAAGTCGACGCGCAAGCCACTGTTGGAACCTTCCGACGGTGGCTTCGCTTTTTTGTGGGCCACTGTTTTTTGTGGGCCATTGTCAGTCGTCTTCAACTGTGTTCCCACCTGGAAACGGCGATTCCGCGCCGAGCGCGCTGTGCACTCGAATCGACTGGTCGGGGCGATTCTGTAACCAGGCTGGTCCAGAGAGTTGCTGGCCCGACTCAATTCTGCATCCTGTGGGCGAATCGTCGAGCAGTTGCAGGCTGGTTGGGATGTTGTCCGCTCGATCTTCCAGCCGCATAATCTGCGCTCCCAGTCGATTGAGCTTCAGATCAAATCGATCGTAGCCGCGATCGAGGTGGTAAATGCGGCGGATCACTGTTTCCCCTTCAGCTGCCAACGCCGCCAGGACCAAGGCCGCGCTGGCCCGCAAGTCCGATGCCATGACGCAGGCGCCGCTGAGATGTGGTACTCCGCTGATGATGGCCGACGACATCTCGCGGCGGATACGTGACCCCATCCGCACCAGTTCGGCTGCGTGCATAAACCGGTCGGGAAAGACCTTGTCCGTCACAATGCTGATCCCGTCGGCCTGAGCCAGTAGCGCCATCAACTGCGCCTGCACATCCGTAGGAATGGCCGGGTAGGGGAGGGCGATGCAGTCGGTCGAACGGATCGGTCCGGACCGCTCGACACGGAGCGACGCCAGGCCGAACGCGGCGTCTTCACCCTGCTCGACAGTCACGCCAATCTCGCGGAGTTTTTCGATAACAGCCGTCAGATGATCGGGGCGTGTGTTGACCAGTTCGACATTTCCGGCGGTGATGGCCGCAGCAATCATCAGCGTAGCGGCTTCGATACGATCGGGAATGATCCGATGCTCTGCCGCCTGCAGGCGGGGGACCCCTTCGATGCGGATAAACGGTGTTCCCAACCCCGAGATGCGGGCTCCCATCCGAATCAGCAGGTTTCCGAAGTCGACCACCTCCGGTTCGCAGGCAGCTGCTTCGATCAGCGATTCCCCCTTGGCGAGGGCGGCAGCCACCATCACATTGCAGGTCCCTGTGGCCGTACTGCCAAACGGACCACCGAGATAAATCCGCGCTCCGCGAAGTTGGTCGGCCTCGGCGATGACGTAGCCGCGCTCAATCCGAATCTCAGCTCCCAGCGCTCGGAGTCCTTTGATGTGAAGGTCGATGGGACGATCGCCGATGTTGCAGCCGCCGGGCAGACTGACGCAGGCCTTGCCCCGCTTCGCCAACAGTGGTCCCAGAACGCAAACACTGGCCCGCATCCGTCGGACCAGTTCGTAATCCGCCACGCAGCAACTTTCGTTAACCGGTGTGACGGAGATGGCGTGATCAGGTCGGATCTCCACGGCGCAGCCCAACTGCGACACCAGACTGGCCATCGTCCGCACATCAACCAGGTCCGGCACGCCGTGCAGCACGGTCGTTCCGTCTGCAGCCAAGGCAGCCGCGAGCATCGGCAAAGCCGAGTTCTTCGCTCCACTGACTGTGACACGCCCACCCAGCCGGCGTCCTCCCTGTACGACAAACATGTCCATCTGGGGCACTCCTTTGCTGCAGGACGATCATCCATGTCAGCCGACGTGAGTCGGTTGTGTTTCACTAAGTCCGACGGCGCGCTGCCACCACCCGGTCCAGGCCAGCCAAGTCGCGGTAACAGCGAGCCTCTTCCAACAACGTTTGGCCCGCGATGAGTCCCAAGACGTCTGCCCGTTGATCACAGCCAATTTCCAAGAGGAGCGAGCCACCCGGAACCCGCCGGGCCGGCGCCTCGTCGATGATTCTCCGCGTGAGATCGAGACCATCTTGACCACCGTCCAATGCCAGATGAGGTTCGTGTCGTTGAACATCAGGGCTGAGTCCGGCGATTTCCACCGTCCGAATATAGGGGGGATTCGACACGATCATTTCGAACTCGGCATGGTCGGGAAGCGTTTTCAGGCAATCCCCTTCCACGAACGCGATCCGGTCTAAAACACCGTGCGTCTCGGCATTGTCCCGGGCAATTTCCAGGGCCAGCGGACTGACATCGACAGCCGTCACTTTACAGTTCCGAGCGTGAACGGCGATCGAAATCGCGATGCAGCCGCTGCCGGTCCCAATATCCAGGACACGTGCCGTCGGGGACTGTTTGAGGCGTTCGAGCGCTTCGACGACGAGTGTTTCGGTATCTGGTCGAGGAATCAGAACGGCCGGTGAGACTTTGAAGTCAAGACTGAAGAACTCGCGTCGACCGACAAGATGGGCCACCGGTTCGGACTTGGCCCTCCGCTGTACGAGCTCGCGCATCACCGATCGTTCGGCATCCGACAGGTTTTCGCCATACCGGGTATAGAGATGGATGCGATCGCAGCCGCGGGCATGGGCCAGCAGAATCTCGGCCTCCAGCCGGGGGCATTCACTGCCGTGCTGGCGGAGATGCGAAGCGGTCCACTCCAGGACGCGTCGCACGGTCCAATCGCCCTGGGCAGCGGCGGCAGAAGTCGTCGGAGGATCTGCACTCACTGGACGTGATCCATCCCTGAAAAGGTCGTTCGCACATTCCGTTTGCACGGCCTTGGAAACTCGTGGTTCTTACTTGGCCGATTGCCGCCAGGACTTCCGATCCCAATGACAAATCTGGCCTGCCGCCGGCGTTCAACCCGATGGCGTCGATTAGTTCCCCTGCAGCCGTTCGTTGCGATCGAATTCAATTAAACCGTCGATCAATTCGTCCAGGTCTCCCTGCATGATTTGATCGAGCTTGTAGAGTGTCAGGTCGGGCACACGATGGTCGGTCACCCGCCCCTGGGCAAAGTTATAGGTCCTGATCCGCGCGTTGCGGTCACCCGAACCGATCAAAGTGCGGCGCTGCTCGGCCCGCTCTTCAGCCGCTTTTTCCTGCATCTGTTCGAGGATACGGCTACGGAGAACGCGGAGTGCCTTGGCCTTGTTCTTGTGCTGGCTTTTCTCGTCCTGGCATTGCACGACGATACCGGTCGGAAGGTGGGTAATCACGACCGCCGATTCGGTCTTGTTCACTTTCTGCCCGCCCGGTCCGCTGGCCCGCTTGGTGGCGATATCGAGAT
>CALJUK010000112.1 GCA_937975745.1 uncultured Planctomycetaceae bacterium
GCGTCCCGTTCAAGGCGCGTCCCGTCGAAGTACGCTCGCCAACTGCCGGACTGACCGAACGTGTAGACGAGAGCGACATGATGCCACCCGGTAATGGGAACTTCGGCCTGACTCCACCAGCGGTGCCATTCGGTTTTCTTTGACTCGGGGTCCCGGCTTGTGAAGAGAAATCCCAATCGCGCGGCAGCGGCCGTTCCCTGCAGCCGGACGGAGTAGTTCTGATTGTTTTCGTCCGGGCTCTCTCCCAGTTTTCCGTGGCGCCCTTTGCCAATCAGATAGACCATTTGGTTTTTGCTGATGGACTTGATCTTCAACCAGGTTTCGAAGGCGAATGTCTCGCCGGCCGCGAACCGGACGTTGGTAAAGCCGCCCCGCTCGTGATCCTTCACGAGAATCCAGCCTTCGGTACCGACCATCGACGTCGCCTGGTTATCCTTTGGGAATCCGGGATACCGCGGCGCGCGCGGACCCGCTGCCGGTGTTCCGAACTTCCCCTGCCAGGCTCCCGGTTGCGACTGGCCGTCAAATCGCCATTCCAGAATGGGCTCAGCCGCGGTGGCGACACTGGTGGCCGCAAGCAGGACGGTTGACAGCAGGACTGACGTCAGCCGGACCAGGGATGTGGGACGAGTCGAGCGGCGGCCGCGCAGCAGGCCGGCAGATCGTGCAAGGGACGGCGGCGCGCTGGCGGCGAACCGAAAAAGTCGAAATGCGGTCTTCATGAACAACTCACTCCGTGTGGTGACGTACGACGCGGAGGCGTCATGACGGCCAGGAACGGCGACTCGAAACCACTCGAAGCGGTTTCGAAACCTTGGTGTGCTTCGTCTTCTCAGGAAAGTGCTGGCCGCACGCTCGTCACCAACCGGTTTTGAAACGGGTTCTAGACTCCGGCGACCAAGCCTTCGAATACGTGTCCTTCGTCGAGGTCGATGCGTTCGGGGCGTCCCTTATGCATGTAGACGACCTTGGTGTGATCCAGGCCCAGCAAGGCCAGGGTGGTGGCGTGGATGTCGTGCACATGCAGCTTGTCTTCGACAGCATACAGGCCAAAATCGTCGGTCGACCCGATTGTCTGGCCCCCTTTCACTCCGCCGCCAGCCATCCACATGGTGAAACCGGTGGGATTGTGATCGCGGCCCGTCCCCTTTTCGCTCATCGGCGTGCGGCCGAATTCGCCGCCCCAGATGACCAGCGTGTCATCGAGTAGTCCGCGCTGTTTCAGGTCGGCGACAAGGCCGGCGATGGGTTTGTCAACGCCGCGGCAGAGCCGCGAATGATTCTGCTCGATGTTGCTGTGACTGTCCCATTTGCTGCCGGCTCCCGAATAGAGCTGAATGAACCGCACGCCGCGCTCAACCAGCCGGCGGGCCAGCAGGCACTGACGTCCGTAAACCTCGGTCTCTTTCTGGTCCAGGCCGTAGAGCTTCTGGATGTGTTCTGGCTCCTGCTCAAGATCGATCGCCTCCGGGGCGTCCGCCTGCATGTGGGCCGCGAGCTCATAACTGCGGATGCGTGCTTCCAGCTCGGTGTTGGATTCACGGCCGACGTAGTGTTGCTGATTGAGCCGATTAATAAAGGCCATTTCCCCCAGTTGTTCGGCTGCCGATATCCCCTTCGGAGTATTCAGATTCCGCAGCGGCTCGTTCCCCGGTTCAAACAGCACGCCCTGATGGCTCGATGGCATGAAACCCGAGCCCCAGGCACGGACGCCGTTGACCACCATCGAGGAAGTGTCCTTCATCACCACGAATGCCGGCAGACTGGCACTCTCGGTCCCCAGACCGTAGGAAACCCACGCCCCCAGTGACGGCCGCCCACCAAATACAGCCCCGGTATTCATTTGGCAGACACCGCCGGCGTGATTGATTCCATCCGAAACGCAAGAGCGAATCACACACAACTCGTCGGCGATGCTTTCGTGATGGGGCAGCCAGTCAGAAATCCACAGTCCGCTCTCGCCGCTTCGCTTCCACTTGCGTTTGCACTCCAGGATGGGCGAATTTTGTTCCCCCATGGCCGTCACAGGTCGCGGGAAGCTTTCGGGGAGCGATTTGCCAGCGAATTCGTTGACGGCTGGTTTTCGATCGAAGAGGTCGAGATGGCTGGGTCCCCCTTCCATGAACAACCAAATCACATTCTTGGCTTTGCCAACACGGTTGGGAATCTTGGCCGTCGCCAGATTCTCCGGGCTGGCCGCGAACAACGACTCGCCGGTGAGTGCTGCGAAAGCGAGCGCTCCGAATCCACCACCCGCCTGACGGAGGAAGTCGCGTCGAGAATTCGGATATTCGATGTTATGACACATGATTCTTACCAAGTTGTTGGAGTTCGACGTTCGGGTAGAAACGAAGGCTGGAGTGCGTCCTGCGGCATAATCAATGCAGGTAGAGGAACTCGTTCGCGTTGAACAGAGCGTGGCAGAGGTCGGTGACAGCGTTCAGCCGCTGCGGGTCGATCGGCGAACTTCCATTCGACGCATTCTGTCGCAGCCAGGCCGTCTGAGGGGCCGGTTGCTCGCCCTTGCAATCATCTTTAAACGTCGAATCCAAGACCTGCTCTGTTTGTCCGGCCTCCTTACCGATCAGAAGTTGTTCGCGTGAGAGTGCACCACGACTGACCGTCAGACGGGCCAGTTGACCATCCCAGAGATGGCCCCTGGCATCGCGACCGCCGACGATGATCTTCGAGGCAGGATTCTGGATGTGGCTGACAACGGCCGTCGCGACGGTCGTCGTCTGCAGCTCTGCGTTGGGATCCGAGAGGTCCTGCATGTAGAACGTCACCGAGCCGCCGGTCGGATTCTCGTTCGATGTACTGGCAGAAACTGCCGCGGCGATGTAAACCGGCTTGTTCAGCGGGAATCGCAGGCCAGAGGCGACAACCTCGTAGACAGGTTCGTCCTGGAACGTCCGGCCGACCAGTTGCACGATGAAGTTGTTTGGTTCGTAAGCCGACTTCGTACTGGTGACACCGATGCTCCACCCATCGGATTGCGAGTTGCCGTTCCAACGCGACAGCAACGTATTGACGCTGGCGTCCGGATAAAGCCGGTCCAAGTTTACGACCGCCTCGACAGTGAACTGATCATCCAACTCTTTGGTCTGCTGCGTCTGCAGCCGTTCGAATCGACTTCCCGGCTGAAACCAGAGCGTTTTGCTTCCAAGACCCAAGGTTGTCACGGCGCCAAAGTACTGGGAGACGGGGCGGAGACCTGTCTCGTTGGGGAATTTGTCCTCGGGGACGGTTGTCGGAACCGTGCCGGCTTGTTCGTCCAGAAACGCCAACGCATTGCGGACTTCATCTTCTGTGGCGTCTCGATTAAAGACCAGCTGCCAGGCATAGCGGATGTCGTTTGCTTCGAGTTTCTGTTTGCCGGCCAGAAGCCGTGTCGCGAAGGCGCGGGAGCGAGCGAGACACCAGTCGCCGTTCACGAGCAGCAGGGACTGAATGGGAGTTGTGGTGGCGATTCGATCGGGAGCCGATTCAAAACCGAGCGGAGCGTCAAAGCCGCTGAGCATTTCATCCGGCCGGTTTCGTATCTTCTTCACATAGACGCTGCGGTACGGGGATGTGCCCGCGACCGACGGCCCCCCAGCACGCGCCTGAAGTTCGCCGGACACAGCCAGCATCGCGTCACGGATCTGCTCGGCATCGAGTCGTTGCGGGGGGAAACGCCACAGCAACCGGTTCGTAGGGTCGGCATTGTTTTCTACAGGGCCTGGCTCCCGCCGAGCCGTCTGCCGATACGTTGCGCTGTTCATGAGTAATTCGTGGATCGGCTTGATCTTCCAGCCCCCCTCAAGAAAGCGACGCGTCAGCCAGTCCAGCAGTTCGGGGTGACTCGGAGGCTCGCCCAGCGTGCCAAAGTCGTTGGGCGTCGGAACGATTCCGTGGCCGAAATGCCGCTGCCAGACCCGATTCACGATGACACGTGTCGAGAGCGGGTTGTCCTCGCTGGCAATCCAGTTGGCCAACGCCGTCCGTCGACCGGTGGAGGTTGCTGTCGGTGTAATCTGGGGTTCTTGTTCCAGCAGCGTCAGAAATGACGGTCCCACTTCCTCAGTTGTCGTGCGCGTCATCAAGAATGTGGGAGCGGGTTCCGGCCCAACATCTGTTCCGACAAACGCGACGGGCAGTGGCTCAGGCTTTAATGAGTCAAACTTCTTGAGCTCTGCTTGAAGCTCCTCGTACCGTTTCAATTTCTCCGGCGAACTCTTCAGGGATTTCGAAAAGTCGATGAGCTCGACCGCCCGAGTCACCTGGCGCTCGACAAGATACGACAGCTGCTTGTCGAGGGTGGTCTTCTCGGTCTCGGGTTTGTTGTAGATGGTCTGAATGTCTTCCGGGAACTGGCGGACGACACGTTCTTGGCTGTTTTCTATCGTCGCCTGCGTCAGTGACTGCAGTTCTTCGCGAATGGCCCGAGTGGCTTCCTCCCACTCTTGTTGTTTCGCCTCGTAGCTGGCGATTTCGGCTGCGGTTGCCAGCGGCCGGTCCATGGGCCAAGCGACGGATGACAGAAAGGCCTGCAACCCGTAGTAGTCCTTCTGCAGGATGGGGTCATATTTGTGATCGTGACACTCAGCACAACCGATACCGATCCCGAGAAACGCTTCGCCCGTCACGCGCGTCAGCTCGTTGATAATGAGCCCCCAGTGCATCCGAGCGTTGCGTTGGTTGTATTCGTAGACGCCGTGGCGCAGATAAGCCGCACCAATGAAGACATTGGGGTCATCCGGATTAATCTCGTCGCCAGCAAGATGTTCGCGCACGAATTGGTCGTAGGGCTTGTCTTCGTTCAGCGACTTGATGACGTAATCGCGAAAGGCGCCGGCGTGCGGGCGAAAGGCATCTTGATTGTAACCATCGCTTTCCGCATAGCGGACGACATCGAGCCAATGCTGGGCCCAACGCTCTCCATAACGAGGGCTCTCGAGCAGCTGCCTGATCAATCGCTGCCAGGCGTCCGGTCGGTCATCTGTGACGAATGCTTCGACCTGCTCGGGTGTCGGAGGAAGTCCGTGCAGATCAAAATACGCCCGCCGAACAAGTTCGTGACGATCCGCTTCGGGAGCCGGTGTCAGCCCGGCCGCGTCCAGTTTCTGTGCGATGAAACGATCGACGTCGTTGCGAGCCCAGCCTTTGCCGGCCGTCGGCAGTTGTGGTTCCTTGACTGGCTGGACAGCCCACCACTGGCGGTCCTCGTCGGTGATGCGATCCGAATCGAGTCGAGAAATCTTCGTGTCGTCGTCGCCAGGCCACGGCGCTCCCATGGCGACCCATTTCACCAGGATGTCAATGTCCTTCTCAACCAGTTGGCCTTGCGGAGGCATTTCATACGATTCGTAACGCACGGCCGAAATCAACACGCTCTCGTCCGGTTTACCCGGAACAATCGCTGGCTCTCCGGAATCGCCGCCTTTCAGCATGGCCGCCCGCGAATCGAGCCGCAGGTTCCCCTTCTGGCTTTCAGAGCCATGGCATTCCAGGCAGCGTTGCGCCAGCAGCGGCCGCACGTGCATTTCGAAAAACTTGCGAGCTTCCGGTTCGGGAGGGGCTTCGGCCGTCACCAGCGACGGGAGGGCGAGCAGGATTGCGACCAGAAAGATTCGATAAGTCATGAAGTCTCTCTCACTCTGCAAGCAGCGGACAGTTTGCCAGAAAAAACAGGCGAACGCGACACCATGGGCTGATGACTTACGGCAGGCCGGCAATAAAGACGGGATCGACAATACTGTTGTCATCGAGCGCGTCCTGAAAAAACAGGCCCTCAACACGTTCGCCTGCGGCATATCCCAGATCGGACAAGTCAATTCCAACGGCCAAGGCACGAAATCGCAACGTCGGCACGCGCCGGTCGACTTCACCGGTTATCAGGGATTCCAGTGATGTGGCAGGGCGTTTGAAGAAGAACAGATCGAAGGCTGGTAACTGGAGAGCTTCCCGCGACGTCATTGCGATGTCAAACCGTCGAACAGTCCATGACCGCTGACCACCGTTGAAACGGAGTGGACTGACATGAAAAGCGTCCCCCTGGGGAGGATTGACCACGGATTGCAGTTCGAAGAAGACGACATCCGGCCCTGGTTTGTTGACGACTGGCCTTCGAAAACGGACCCCCAATCCTGGTGTCGAATCTGTCCCCTCTTCGCCCGCTGTGGAAAGCACCGGATCTTCGTGCAGCGGTTCGACGGCTCCTCCTGGATTCAACAGCCCCGTGTGCAGCGATGCATCCAATTCGAGCGCCGCCAGCCGATCTCCATCATACCCAATCGGAACGGCCACGTTGGCATTATTCATCCCACATCGAAAGTGGATCACCTTCACGCCGATGAGGTCGCTGACAGCAAAGGTCTGTTCGCGACCGTCACGTTGCACGGTGATATTCTGTAGTTCGGAAGCAAACCCCTCTTTGGTCATGCGAGCCTGATAGCTGACGACTCGGTCGGGGAGCGTACCGCGGTATTCTGTCGCATTAAATGGCAGCGGCTGCGGTCCGCCTGTTGTGTCTCCGTTAAATCGTCGAGCCTGGCGTTCCACCAGTTGAATGGGATTCGCCAAACCATTCTGCGTCGGTCGCACTTCTGCAAGCCCTTCAACGACCTGCACGTCGGTCTCGCCCGCTTCATTCACAGAAACAGAGAAGCGAGTCCCCAGATCGGTGATTTCCGTCTGGGGGGTTTCCACCTGAAAGCCTTCCGCACCGTCGGGCGCATGAACGCTGCAACTTCCCGCTCGGACAAGCAGTCGCTGCCGACCGGCGATTTCAATGACACTTGGTGCCTCCAGAATCACCTCCGCACCGTCCGGGAATCGAAGTTCAATCAGTCCGGCAGTCAAAGCGTACTCGTGATCGAATTCGAGTGCTTCACCGACCGGCGGCAGAAAGTCGCCAAACAGTTCGGCTCCTGCCGCCTGAACCAGCAGGACGGCCTCCCGTGCGTTGGGATCGTCGGCAACAGTCTGTTCGGATTGGGGCGGCTGCCCGTCCATCCGACTTGCGAACCGGTCCCCGCCAGATCGCAGGAATGCTGCCCCGGCAGCCACAAGGAAGACCATCGCGGCGAACGTCGCAATCATTGCCATGTACGAAACGGGAATCGCCGTAAGCGAAACCGGGCGATTGCTACTGCCGACGCGTGTGCTGTCCGAGTGAAACTCCTGCGCTGCGGTGGACGTTGGTTGAACGAAGTCCCCACCAACGCTGGGGAGTGCTTCGTCGGTCGGCGCGGTGGCGGTAAGCTTCTGCAGCCCCATGTGGAGGTCCTGCATTCCGAAGTAGGCCGACTGTGCCGCGGGAGCATCGGTGAGCAGTGATTGGAGTTCTTCGTGCTCATCGGACGAGATGGTCTCGTTGACGAGTCGTTCCAGCAGCCGATGCAGCCTGTCATCTCGTTGCGATGGACTCATACCAACTCTCCTTCCATCGTAAGTTTTCGCTGCACGCAGTTGAGCAGTTGTCGGCGCACCAGACTCAGGCGGTTGTAAAGGGTCTGCACCGCCCGCCCGGTCGACTTGGCGAAATCCGACAATGGTCGGGTGTCATCATAGGCCGCCGTCAACAGTTCGCGGTCTTCACGCTTCAGACCGTCCAGACATCCACGCAATGCGTCGAGTCGTCGGTCCATGTGCTGCAGCGTCTCCAGCCGATGTTCGGCCAGTTGTGTGATCAGCGTGTCATTAAACTGCAAGCGATCGCGAGCGGCCACGCGGAGGAAGTTCCGCACCTCGTAAAACGCCACACCACACGCCCAAGGCAGAAACTCTTGTTGCACATCGAAGTCGTGGAACTTTCTCCACAGCACGATGCTGCACCGCTGAAACACGTCTTCCGCGTCGGCCCGGTGAGGTAGCAAGGACTGAATGTACGCAAGAATGCGGTCCCGATCCTGTGCGAAGTATTGCAGGAACACTTCGTAACGATCTTCCTCCGGATTCGGTGCTGTCATGGGAATTCAGCTGGCTCTTGGTGATTTTCTGAGGTTTGCCGTCTTCAAACACGGCCTTCCATTCTGCACTCCCCCCGTTTTCTAATCGTACGGCCGGCCCGGGGACCTACCGGAATTTCTGACACCGTTTTTGGACTTTTTGTCGTTGAGCGCGTAACGCGAGGCGACGCAGGGAGATACTGCCAACAGTCAACCACGGACAACTGGTTCGGGGGATGAAACACTTGGAACGCAAGTCGAATGTCAGTAGCCTCTTGCAGAGCAACGAATGGCCCCAGTGCGGGCCGATCTGCGGCCGCCCGGCGGTCGAGGGGCGCGAAGTTAGGCTGCCGGAAGTCCTTAGATGCTAACGAGAATCGGCGTTCAATCAAGAACTCTGTGCAAATGTTGGCCAGGACTTCGAGCAGCCAGGACGAACCTACCACAGCAAGTGGGCTGTTCCGGGCCGTTCGACGGAGCCTGCGTTGCCCGGCCACCAGCGGGACGCCGGTCATCCCGTCTGGGATGACACGGCACACCGTCTGGGATGACACGGCACAGCGGACAATGTTCCGTCCGCAAAGTCCGATGGCCTCAGTGTCCGGTCGGGATTGTCAGTGGCGGGAGAACCATCCTCGAGTTTACCTGGCTGGTTGAGGCGTTTCGTCGCCCAGACACTTCAACACACTTTCTGCAACCTGTTTTGCCAACGCCTCGTTTCCCGCCGCGTTGAAATGGACTCCATCGGCGGAACTCCAATCGGCATGCTCCTTCACAAGCGTGAACAGGTCGTTCGTTGGGATGTCTCGCCTTTTCATGATTTCCGAGGCAATTCTGTTCCGCGATTTGACGCGTTCTGTTCGTTCGGAGAACGTCTCCAAGTTACCACTTTCGCGCACCGGAGTCGTCGTGACCCAGATGAACTTGCCATGACCGGCATGTTCCTTCGCGGCAACGACTGCCTTGGCGAGACCGTCCCGATATTGGTCTTCCGTGTACCCCCAACCGTGGAGACCATTATTGAAGTGGATCACCGAAAACCGATACTGTTTCAGCAACAGCTGAAGATCGTCGTTGAACGTCGGGTCAGACACACATTTCGACGTCGTCAGTCGCGCGCAGTAGGCCTTGCCAGCGAGATGTTTTTCCACGGCACCGAAGTAGCCGCGAGTAATCGAATCGCCAACAAATAAGACTCTCGGAAGGTCGTCTTTGTCGGCGTTCGTCACCCAGACGTCAATCCACTCGATTCGTTCACGGACTGGTTCATCAGCTGACACAACCGGGCACACAGCCAGAAGAAGACTCAGCACGCAGATTCGTTTCATGTGACGCGGCTTCCAAATCGTTGGACACTGTTTTTCTGAATGCACGGACCGAAGCCGACTTCGATGTGGGTGAAGCCTCCGCCGCTCCCGTTCGTGTGTGAAAGCGGTTCGCCTGCCACCGGCGGTCGACTTCAGTCGACAACACGTCAGGGGACGCCTCCGCGATGGC
>CALJUK010000113.1 GCA_937975745.1 uncultured Planctomycetaceae bacterium
TGTCCTGCTGCCGAATGAAATCGTTCTCGACGAGGGGCATGAACCACCCGAGACGCTGGAGCCCCAGGACGATCTCTCCCATGAGGAACTGCTCAAACAGCCGGTCCACGTCCCACACCGGCCAAAGAAGGACCCGCGAGAACTGAAGATCCTCGATCCGGCCTGTGGCAGCGGTCACTTCCTCCTCTACTGCTTCGACCTGCTGCTGACAATCTACGCGGAAGCGTGGGACGACCCAGACCTTCGCCCGGCACTCCAGCAGGACTATGTCACGCTCGAAGAGCTGCGCCGGGACGTTCCCCGGCTGATCCTCGCCCACAACCTGCACGGCATAGACATCGACCTGCGTTGTGCGCAGATTGCGGCGCTGGCGCTCTGGCTTCGCTGCCAGCGGGCCTGGCAGGAGACGGGGTTGAAGAAGGATCGCCCGCAGATAACCCGCTCGAACCTTGTCTGTGCCGAGCCGATGCCGGGGGAGGAAGGTCTCCTGGATGAGTTCTTGCAGACACTGCACGAGGACCGGCTGGAGAAGTTGATCCGGCGAGTGCTGGACGTGCCCGAGGATCAGCCTGTGCGGGCCACCCCCGACATGGCCGACCGCCTCTGCGAACTGGTTCGGCATGTGTGGGACAAGATGAAACTGGCTGGCGAAGCGGGGAGCCTGCTCAAGATCGAGGAGGAGATTCAGGAGGCGATCCGCAAGGGGCAGGAGGAATGGGAAGGCGAGCAATCGCTGTTTCGTGTCGTCGAGTACGGCCTGACCGAATCACCAAAGGAACGATATTACCGATTCGTTCCCGGTGAAGGCGTCAGCTTCTGGGAACGTGCCGAAGCGCTTGTGCTGGCGGCACTGACCGATTTCGCCGAATACGCTGCCAACGGACGGAAGCTGTTGCGGAAACTGTTCGTTGATGATGCGATGCGAGGGTTCGCATTCGTGGATGTATGCCGTCGGCAGTTCGATACAGTTCTGATGAACCCGCCATTCGGGTTGCCGTCGCGCCCTTCGAAGAGGCTACTCATCGCCGCATACCCAGATACTTGGAAGGACATGTATGCTGCATTTGCAGACCGAGGTCTTTCAAAGCTGTCAAAAACTGGCATGCTCGGTGCCATCACGCCAAGCATGTGGCAGTACAGCCGACAATTGAGAGCCTTCCGCCATTCGCTTCTCGCTGTCGGCTCACCACATTTGCTGATCGAATTCGGTCTCGGGGTAATGGATGACGCCACGGTGGAGGCAAGTGTTTGGACAGCGTCACCTCGACGGTCCCAAGCTCCGCTCTTGAGCTTGGACCTCTTGGGACATCCCGTCGAGCAACGTGCTATGGCGACCGCCACTCCGGTAGAGGCGTGGCATGCAATCGTGCCCGCCTCGTACTCGCACATCGAGGAAACACCTCTTTGCCACCACATGGCGGACGATCACCTTCGCCTTTGGACGAGAAAAGAACGGTTGCGCCAACACTGTGACATTGTGAAGGGGAACACCACATTCGACGACTTTCGTTTTCTTCGATTATGGTCTGAAGTCCCAGCGGCGAGCCTCGGAACGCGATGGATTCGCTATCGCTCCGGTGGCGATTTTCAGCCATTCTTCGCTGCCTCATACTTGTGTATTGACTGGGATGACGACGGGGCAGAAGTAAGAGCATGGGGGACTTTGAAGCACGGCTCTGATGCCCAGGTGATGCAAAGCTCCAAATTCTGGCGGCAGTCAGGTCTGGCGTACCCACGAGTAGGGACACTCGGCTTTGGGGTGCGAATCGCACAGGAAAACGAAGTATTCTCCGGGAGTTCTGTGTTCGTGCGCCCGAGGGATTCGGAGCACACATATGGCCTGCTCGGACTCCTCAATAGCTCACTTGCTTTAGAGTTAATGAAGGCTCACGGCAGGCACCGGAGGACAGAAACGATCGCAATCAAGGATCTGCCGATCACCAACACTGACTTGCGAGAAATCACCGCTCAATGCGGTACGATCGCTGAGGATGCAGCTCGCGAAATGCGCGCCATTGAAGCGCAGGATGAAGCGAATCCATGGTTCACTGGGGATTGGCTGCTGCTAGGTGCAGCGGCGTGTGAGCGGCTCGCAGATGACACGCTGAAAGCTATTGTTTCGGCGTCGCGTGAAATATCTGTCAAATGCGCTTCAATCCTCAACGCACAAGCGACACCACTTCCAGAGCCGGATGCTGTTCACTTTAGACATGATTTGTCGGCAGTCGAGATCGTTCGGCGCCAATTATCCTTGTGTCTCGGCATTGCTTGTGGCAGGTTTGACTGTCGCAGATGGCTGTCGAGGTCCGCGACATCGTTGCCCTCAGATCTGTTCAGAGAGGCACAGACAATCACGTCGAGTGGCGCCGGATCATCTCACGACCTTTTAGGAAGCAACTCAGATGGCATCGTCGATGTTGATGGTATTCTCGTCGATGACGCCGATCATCAGGATGACGTCGTCCGACGCGTTCGGGACATGCTCGAAGTGATCTGGCAGGACCGCGCCGACGCCATCGAGAAGGAAGCCTGCGAGATTCTCGGCGTCAAGACTCTGCGGGACTACTTCCGCAAACCCGGCAAGGGGGGCTTCTGGGACGACCACGTGAAGCGGTACTCGAAGAGCCGCCGGAAGGCCCCGATCTACTGGCTGCTCCAGTCATCGAAGAAGAACTACGCCCTCTGGCTCTACTACCACCGGCTCGACAAGGACATCCTGTTCAAGGCGCTCCTGAACTACGTCGAACCGAAGATCCAGCGGGAAGAAAACCGCCTCGCCGAACTGCGCTCCCGAAAGTCCTCGGCAGGCGAGTCCGGCAAGGGCGCCAAGAAACTCGACCGGGAGGTCGAGAAGCAGGAAGACCTCATCACCGAACTGGAGGACTTCAAGGAGAAGCTCCAGAAGGTGGCGAACCTGCACCTCGTCCCCGACCTCAACGACGGCGTCGTACTCAACATCGCCCCCCTCCACGAACTCGTCCCCTGGAAGGAAGCGAAGAAATACTGGAACGAGCTGATGGACGGCAAATACGAATGGTCGTCGATCGGGCAGCAACTGCGTGAGAAGGGGTTGGTGGAATGAGTCATCCGCACAACTTTGTCGATGATGTCATGCGACGCTGCTCGTTGGTGGTGTCGAGGTTGAAGTCCGACCCAGTGATTGGCTCGTATGTTGACCCATCGCTCGACGTGCCAAGGCCCTTTCATGGCAGCGGCGACATTCAACTGATTCTCCTTGGCCAAGATCCGACAGTCGAGGACGCGGAGACGCGCCGACGCATCACCACTGTACTGATGCTTGACGAGGAAACGAGCAACCTGCGGCGCTTCGTCTGCACAATCTGTAAAGGCCTCGGCCTGTCGCTCGACGCGAACGTCTATGCAACCAACGTATGCAAGAACTTCTTCACGAGCCCTCCGGAGTCGATTTCTGATCCCGACCTGATTGTGGCGTCATGGGAGTTCTGGCAGGACTGTCTGCGACGTGAATTGGATCGGTTTCCAGAAGCGAGTGTCGTGACATTAGGGAGCCAGGTGTTGAAGATCCTCGTCACGGACGGGTGTCGAATTGACCTCAAGCACTATTGGGGTCATGTCAGGGGCTGGAAGACGAAGGGCCGTGGTCCCTTCCAATTCGTGGAAGGCGAGCAGTCCACGAATCGAAGGAGGTTCTTTCCACTCCCCCACATTACGAACAGCACGGCGACGGAATTGTATCGAGAGCACTTTGACGACTACCTCACGTTCATTCGTTCGACCGAAAGGCAGGTTGCATGACGGGGAGCGTCACCGGACACCTGTTCGATTTGATCGCAAAACAGGTCGAGGACCACAAACTGGTGGTCTGGTACGACCCGGAACGCGCCTACACTGACGCCGCTGCCAACCTGGAACTCGCCGACACGACGATCGCCCGGCACGACGGCAGCTTCCTGCAACTTCGCCGGACCATCGACAATCTGCTGAACGACGAAGAGCCGCCCCGGCTGGTCGTCTACGTTCCCGAGGACCAGGCGAACACGCACGATGCACTGGCCGAACTGGAGGCGGTCGGCATTGTGATGAAACCGGGCCAGCAGCCGCCAACTCGCAACACTCGGCTCTCGATCGTCGCCCGAAATGCTCTTAAGCCATCGCTCGGGGAAGAAACCGCCGGTGACGTTGAGAAACAGGTCGAGGCGGGAAGGCTGACGCTGGCCGATCTGAATGCCCTGGCACAGAAAGGGGGCGAGATCTCCTCCGGCGTCGTGTCGATCATCTTCGGCACCGGAAACCCGCAGGAAGTGGCCCTGTCATTCGCGGCCAGCGACCAGTACGACAGCGAAATTGAATCGAAAGACGCTAAACAGGAGCTTCTCGCTCTGGTCGGTTCCGCATTCGACATTTCGCTGATCGACTCAGCAGCGCTGGCCGAGGCGCGTGAGCGATTCGCGAATCACGTCCTGCTCACGGAACTGGTCACCCGGCTCGCCGACGAGGCTCCACCTTCTCTGAGTTCAGTCGAGATCGCCACGACACCCACTGGCACGGATTCCTGTATCCGCCTGGCAAAGACCTGGCGTCAGGTGCGAGATCACCGGGACAGCTACGTCACTGCCGCAAGTGCGGTCGAGCAGCAGTTCAGTCTCTCCAGCATCGAGTACAACCCGGAGACGATCCTCGACCTGGAAACGGTACCCGCCTTCGAGCAGGCGCTGCTGAATCATGTTGAGCAGCAACTGGTCAGTGGTCCCAGCGAAGACCTGTTGGCCCTGGCACAAGCCCGGCTGGCTCGCTTCTGGTCCGATGTGGACCCCGCAATCCAGGCCCACTGGGCGCTCATCGCTGCCGCTGCCGAGGTGCTGCTGGAAGCGGACCGGGTGGGCACTGATCTCAAGCAGCCGCCGAGCGATGTCCCTGGGCTGATCAGACACTACACGGAGGGAAGCATTCCATGGTGTCTGCTGGACACGCATCACCGGCACATGGAAACCCGGTGGCACAACTTCGACCCCGGTGACGATAACCAGGGCTTGGAGAAACTGATCGCGAAGGCCCGGCAGCGCTACACGGAAATCGGTTCCGCGTTGTCAAAGCACTTCATCACGCAGTTCGCCAAGGCCGGACATCCGGTCGAAGGCATCCGGCGACAGGTCGATGTGTTCGACATGCTCGTCCAGCCCAGGCAGGAGGATGAGAAGGTCGCCTACCTGTGGGTGGACGCTCTCCGTTTTGAAATGGCTCGCGAATTGTGCGAGGCGCTCAGCGACGATTTCGAGATCGCGATCGAACCGGCCATCGCCAACGCGCCGACGATCACCGAAATCGGCATGGCGTCGCTGCTGCCAAAAGCCAGCAGTGGAAAGGTTGTAGCCGGGGCGAAGGGCAAACTGGCGCTGGACATCAACGACACTGCAATCAGGGAACGGAAGGACCGGATCGAGTTCCTGAAGCAGTCCGCCTACGTCGATGTGTACGAAGCAAAGCTCGAAGATTTGCTGCCGAAACCGGCGAAGCGCATCCGTGAGGGGATCACTGGCGCCAGACTGGTGCTGATCACCTCCCAGGAAATCGACGAACTGTGCGAGCGAGGCAACGTCGTGCAGGCCCGGCGTCAGATGGACGGCATCCTCGTGGATCTCCGCCGGGGAATGCGCGTCCTGGCCGATCTGGGCATTGAAACCATCATCCTGGTCGCGGACCACGGGCACCTGTTCATCGACGAAGTCACCGAGGAGATGAAGATCAACGCGCCGGGTGGCGACACCGCTGACCTGCATCGGCGCGTCTGGGTCGGAGTTGGCGGAACTTCCGAACCTTCCTACCTGCGAGTGCCTCTGTCAGAACTGGGTGTTCCCAGTGAGTACGACATCGCCACGCCGACCGAGTTCGCAGTCTTCAAGTCCGGGGGAGGCCTCGCCTATTTCCACGGCGGCCTCTCTCCCCAGGAGCTGATCATCCCCGTCGTCACTCTGACTCCTACGGCGCAAGCGAAGGCTGGGCCGCCGAAAGGTATCGACTGGGAACTGAAACCGGGCACGGAGAAGCTGACAACGCGGTTCTTCTCCGTTCAAATCACTGGTGCGCAAAGCGCTGGCAGTCTGTTTGGCATGGAGATTCCCAAGACCCGGCTGGAGATTCGGGCCAAGGGGAAGTGCGTTTCCCAACCGGTCAGTGCATCCTACGGGTTCGAGGACGGGACAGGCGAGGTTCAAATGCGTACTCTGGAAGGTGAGCCCCAGACGATCGAGCCGAATACTGTCGCCCTGATGGTCAGTCCGGACGAGATCAACCAGAAGACCGTCAGCGTGGTCCTCGTTGACGCATCCAGCAACGTCGAATTGGAAACGCTCGACAGAATCGAGGTTGCCATTTCCATGTGAGGTGAGACCGGTGCCGGAACTTGATCGCAAAGCAACATCGGTCTTCGCCGGGAAGGTGGTCCGGAAGGACCTTGTCCGGAAGGTGAAAGTCGGCGCGAATGTGCCGGTGTTCGTGCTGGAGTATCTGCTCGGCAAATACTGTGCGACCGACGATCCCGCCGCGATCGATGCCGGGATGCGCGTGGTCAATACAACGCTGTCGGATAACTTTGTGCGGCCGGATGAAGCCAACGCCGTCCAGTCGAAAGTCCGCGACAAGGGGAAGTACACGCTGATCGACAAGATCAAGGTGCGCTACCTGTCGGAAGACGACAAGCACTGGGCGGAGTTGGTCAACTTTGGCCACAAGTACGTGCACGTGCCCGAACACTACCTGCGGCACTTCGACCGGCTGCTCATGGGCGGGGTGTGGGCGCAGGTTGATATCCGCCACCAGTACGACGAGGAGCAGAAGGGGAAACGCAGTCCGTTCTGGATTGATGACCTGAAGCCGATCCAGCTTGCCAGCTTCGATTTCGACGAATACCGGCATTGTCGGTCGCAGTTCGGCACGGAAGAGTGGATTGACCTGCTGCTGCGGACCATCGGCATGGAGCCCAGCCACTTTGATCGGCGCTTGAAGCTGCTGTTCCTGGTCCGGCTGATTCCGCTCTGCGAACAAAACTACAACCTCGTCGAACTCGGCCCACGCGGTACCGGCAAGAGCTACGCGTATCAGGAGCTGTCGCCGTACTGCATCCTGATGACCGGGCCGACGACCGTGGCTAACCTGTTCTACAACATGGCCACCGGCAAGATGGGGCTCGTCGGCATCTGGGACGCCGTCGCCTTTGATGAAGTGGCCGACCTTCAGAAGATGCCCAAAGAGGTTGTCACGACGCTGAAGACGTACTGCGAATCCGGTTCGTTCGCCCGGGGAAAGGAATCGCTGTCGGGGCTGGCGTCGATCGCGATGTTCGGCAACACCAACCAGCCCGTGGAGGTGATGGTCCGGTCATCTCACCTGTTCACGCCGATGCCGGACGTCATCCGGGAGGATATGGCGTTCCTCGACCGCATCCACTTCTACATTCCCGGCTGGGAAGTCCCGAAGATGCGAGTCGAGTTTTTCACCGATCATTACGGCTTCGTGGTTGATTACCTGGCCGAGGCGCTCCGGGAACTGCGGAAACACAACTTCACCGAGATGATCGACCGGCACTTCTCGCTCGGTTCACACCTGAACGCCCGCGACGTGAAAGCCGTGAGGAAGACGGTCTCCGGCCTGGTGAAGCTGATCTACCCGCATGGCGAACTCTCCAACGAGAACCTCGCCGAACTGGTTGAGGTCGCCCTTGAAGGCCGTCGCCGGGTGAAAGAGCAGCTCAAAAAGATGGGTTCGTTCGAATACCACCAGACGTCGTTCTCATACATCGACACCGATACGCGCGAAGAGCGGTTCGTCGGCGTCCCTGACCAGGGCGGCGGGGAGATGATCTCCACTGACCCGCTGGCGGCCGGATCACTGTACACCGCATCCGTTGACGACCAGGGGAAAGTTGGCCTCTACCGGCTCGAAGTCGGCACTTCACCCGGCACCGGCAAACTCAAAGTGGCGGGTGGCGTCGAAGGCACCATGAAGGAATCACTGAACCGCGCCTTCGCCTACCTGAACGGGCACAAAGTCGCGATGGGGATCGGCCAGCAGGTGGACACGACTGACTTTCACGTCGAAGCGATCGACCTGTTGACCAACCGCGTCCCCTGCGAGTGCGGCATTGCCCTGATCGTCGCA
>CALJUK010000114.1 GCA_937975745.1 uncultured Planctomycetaceae bacterium
CTCTTTGACGCCAGTGTTCCCAAACCGGAAGACCGCAGCCAATAAGGCGATGTGCTGGTCTTCATCGGCAGTGACGCCGCGTTGTCCAAGCTCCCGCAGCAATAGGCGACTCACACCGCCAACAAGCCCGGAACCTCAGTGAGGTGATTTCGCGTCGGGAAGTTCTGGCGGAACGGACTCAACCGTCAGACCGGCTGACAACGACACTACCGCTTTTCCAGGCTTTCACGCATCCGGTGCAGTTCCTGCAATGCGGAAATCGGTGTCATGTGGTCAAGATCCATCTGACGGATCTCGTCCAGCAGCGGATGTTCCTGCACTTCGAACAGCGAGAGTTGTCGATTGCGACGGATTGTTGACTGTCGCGGCGGAACTTTCGGTCGACCGCCGTCGTCCAGGTGTTCGCTTTCCAACGTGTCGAGAATCGTCTCTGCCCGATCGATGACATCCAACGGGACCCCGGCCAGACGGGCGACGTGGATGCCGTAACTTTTGTCGGCGGCCCCTTCGACAATTTTGTGCAGGAAGGCAATTCCCTGTTCGTTCTCGCGAACGGCCACGTTCCAGTTACCCGCCGAATCGAGCGTCTGCGTCAACTCGGTCAGTTCGTGGTAGTGCGTGGCAAACAGCGTGCGACAGCCGACGCGGTCGTGCAGGAATTCGGTGACGGCCCAAGCCAGCGAGATGCCATCATAGGTGCTGGTTCCCCGGCCGATTTCGTCCAGAATGACCAGACTCCGTTTCGTGGCCGAATTCAGAATACGGGCCGTCTCGGTCATCTCGACCATGAACGTGCTCTGGCCGCGGCTCAACTCGTCGCTGGCACCGACGCGGGCGAAAATGCGATCCGCAATGCCGATGCGTGCCTCGGCCGCCGGGACAAACGAGCCAATCTGCGCCAGAATCGTCAGGAGTGCCGACTGCCGAATGTACGTGCTCTTGCCGGCCATATTGGGACCGGTAATCAGTTGCACGCGAGGATAGGGGTCGCCGATGCGTGTCTCGTTGGGAACGAATTCCCCCGTCCGCTGCAACTGGTCGAGGACCGGATGCCGCCCTTCCCGTACGTCGAGGACCGGTTCGGTCGTGATTTCTGGACGACAGTAGGCCCGCGCGGAGGCCATCACGGCCAGACCTGCCAGGACATCGACGGCCGCGATGACGTCGGCCGTTTGTTGCAGCCGGCGCCCCTCAGTCGCTGCCGGGGAACGACGCGTCTCCAACAGTTCCTGTTCCAGCCGGTGAGCCCGCTCTTCGGCACGAAGGACTTTGTCCTCGTGCTCTTTAAGCTCGGGCGTGATGTAGCGTTCCTGGTTCTTGAGTGTCTGCTTGCGAATGTAGTCGTCGGGAACTCTCTCCGCATGTGTGCGCGTGACTTCGAGATAGTACCCGAAGACCTTATTGAAGCCGATCTTCAGATTGCCAATGCCGGTCCGCTTTATTTCCTTGGCATGGTAGGCGGCAATCCATTCCTTTCCACCACGGGCCAGGTCGCGGTACTCGTCCAATTCCGCATGAAATCCCGGGCGAATCACGCCCCCTTCGGCGATTGTCAGTGGAGGCTCGTCGACAAGCGTCCGTTCGATCTCGGCCCGAAGGTCGGCGTTCAGGTCGAGACGGTCCTCCAACTCGATCAACAAAGCCGACGAACGGCCAGCCAACCTGGCTTTCAAAGCTGGCAGTGTGGCCAGAGTGCTCGCCAGGAAACCCAGATCCCGCGGGCTCGCTCGGCCGGTGGCGATCCGGGCCGTCAATCGCTGCAGATCATACGTCTGTTTGAGAGACTCTCGTAGTTCCTGGCAGAGCAATGCCGACCGAGAGAGTTCCGCGACGGCGTCCAAACGGGCGTTGATACGGTCCGGATCGGTCAACGGGCTGGACAGCCAGTCCGCCAGCAGGCGGGCTCCCATGGAGGTCACCGTTTCGTCGATCACGTCGAGCAGGCTTCCCTCCCGCTTGCCATCGCGAATCGTGCGGGTCAGTTCCAGGCTCCGCCGTGTGGCTTCGTCGATGAGAAGTTGAGCATCTCGCCGGTGAGATTCCAACCGGACGATGTGGGGTAATGCGGCCCGTTGAGTTTCCTGAACGTACTCCAGCAGGACACCGGCGGCAATGACCGCCGGAGAGTCGGCCTCGACATCGAAGCCCTCCAACGTCAGCGTGCCGAAATGGTCCAGCAGAATTCGCTGTGCATGATCGAACCGGAACGACCAATCCGGTCGCCGCGTGAACGACATGCCGGCCAGTTTGGTTGCGGCGGCAAGAGTCTCGGCGTCGGTGGAATCGTCCGGGATCAGGCATTCGGCCGGTCGAATGCGGGCCAGCTCGTCGCGAATCTGGGCCGCATCCACATCGGCCGTGAAGAACTTTCCCGTCGAAACCTCCAGCCAGGCCAGGCCGAGGGATGTCTTTCCCAGGCAGACGCTGGCCAGGTGGTTCGCCTCGCGCGGATCCAGCAAGGCGTCGTCGGTCAACGTTCCCGGGGTGACGATTCGGGTGACTTCCCGTTTGACGAGTCCCTTGGCTTGCTTGGGATCTTCGACCTGATCGCAGATCGCTGCCTTATGGCCGGCGGCAATCAACTTCCGCAAATAACCTTCCAACGCATGGTAGGGAAATCCCGCCATCGGAGTTGGATGTTCGGACGTTTTGTCGCGGCTGGTCAGAGTCAGTCCCAGAACCCGCGCGGCAATTTCCGCGTCAGAATGGAACAGTTCGTAAAAATCCCCCATGCGGAACAGCAGCAGTTCATCGGGATACTGCTGTTTGACCTCGAAGTAACGCTGCATCATGGGGGTCAGTTTGGGGCCATTGTCAGACATCGTGTCTTCACGCATCCCTTCGCATCGACCGGCGGCAAACTCTCCGGCGGCAGGTTGACCGTTGACTCACTTTTCTAGGGAGAACGATTTGTCGGTGTGGAAATCAGCTCTCGGAAAGACGATCCGTGAACAGGCTACTAACGCTGGTCCGTTCGTGGATCGAGCG
>CALJUK010000115.1 GCA_937975745.1 uncultured Planctomycetaceae bacterium
AATCGATAGCCGCGCGAAACTGACCTGATAGAAGCCCGTTTCCGATCCACTAAAGAACGCGGACAGGCGGAGGCCGGTCAGAAACAGCACGACGGCAATCAGAAATTCGACTGTGTCAGTCATTCAGACAATCGCTTCAGAAAGTTTGAGTTGTGCTCGTGGGGAGCTGAGTCAACATCACTCGCAGTTGCCCTCGTTTGACGACGTCAATGACTTTCATCTCGTAATCCCGCCAGGTGATCGTGTCCCCGACGACGGGAATTCGCTCTAGCTCTTCATGGAGTCGGCCGGCCACGGTGACCAGCCCTTCGGAGTCGGCTTCGTACTCGATTCCCAAGCGTTTGCACAGGTAACGCAGTGTTGTAATTCCGTCCACGTGGTATCGCCCCGGAGCAACTTCGAGCACAGGCTCGCGATTGAGGAGCCGTTTGGCTCGGCTTTGTTCGGGATTGATGATGTTTTCCAGAATGTCCTCGTAGGTCACAATGCCGATCGTTCCGCCGTACTCGTTGACGACGGCCGCAACGCTGCAGACACGTTGTCTCAGCAGTTGCAGTGTGTATGCCAGATGGGAACACCACGGCACGAAGACGACCTGTTCCGCAGCGAGTTCAAGATTCTTTTCAGGGATGACTGTCAGTGTCGAGAGGGAGATAACCGACGTGATCTCATCATTGTCCGGATCGCGGACAATCAGGTAGTCGCCGAAGTTCACGCCGTCCTGCAAGTCCTGCAGATGAATGGGGGGTTCCAATGACAGGTACGTCCCCCGCGGACGCATGACTTCTTCGACGGTGATCTCCGAGAGGTCCAGAATGTTGTGCAGGACATTCCGTTCGAGTGCGATGACATCCTGAGATTGGGCGGTTGCTTCGACGGCCCGTTCGAGGTCAGCTGCACGCAGGTAGGGTTCGCGGCCGAGGTGGGGCCAAAAGGCGCGGCGAATCATGAGGCTGATTGTCGCCAGGGTCGGTGTGATGGGGTCGAGCACCCGGACGGTCACAGCCAGCGGGAGACTTAGGAGCGGTGCCAGCGGACGACGAAACACGACCGCGACGCTTTTCGGGAGAACCTCGCCGAACAGAATGATGGTCACCAACCCAAGCAGGCTGAATAATCCGGCGGCCGCGGTTTGTCCCTGCTTGACCAGTTGCTGAGCGACCACAACGCTCAGCGCGAAGTACGTCAGATTGACCATCAGATTCCAGAACAGAATCGCGGTCAAAAGTCGTGTGGGGCGGGAAAGCAGGTCGGCTGCCAGTCGTTCGCGCGTGTTACCGGATCGCAACCGGCGGAGTTCGTCCCGGGAGAGGTAGAACAAGGCTGTCTCGCTGCCGGAGAAGAATCCGGAGGCCAGGATGAGCGCCATCATCCCGATGCTGCCGGGCAGCCACACCGAAGCGGACTTAACAAAGGCGTCCATCATGGACCGTCAAGCTTTCACCCTCAGGCAAGCCGTCTCGCGCAAAAAGCGAGGAAAAGTCAAAATCCACTCGATCAACCAACTTCTGGCGCCGCTACGACAGTGTCGCTACGAAAATGAATCGCCGGATCTACCCCTTGTCCAAAGTCGTTCGGCCCAATGCGACGTCGAACTCGCTGACGGCGGGGATCAGCATCGACGTGATCGCAAAGCCATAGGCGGCCATGATCGACAAGCAGACGCCGAGACTGCCTCCCAGCAGAAATTCCGTGATGGCGTAAAACGTCATGAAGGGCAGCAATGCGGCCGCCAGCGACAATGCGACTGATGGATTCTTGCTGGTCCACGAGGCGTACAGGCCAATGCTGCCGGCACCGATAAAGACCAGAAAACTTTGGAACTGCAAGAAGAACGATCCGCGGGCTTCGACCAGCAGAATCATGAAAATGAAAATGCCGATGAACAGAAAGAACATGGTTCCCAGGCTGTTGGCAATGGCGATGCGCGAACTGTCAAAGCTAAGCCCGGCATGCAGACCGAGCATTTCGGCAAACCAGACAAGTGTCAAAAAACCAGCCGTCGCGTAGAGGAAGTTCTCGAAACTGAGTGTTCCCTGCCAAGCATAACTGGCCAGCAGCAGCCAGGGGATCAGGATCAGCTCTTTCATGTTATATGTGACGCCACCCAGCTTGCCGAAGATAAACTCTTTCGCCGAGATGTCGGTCACGAGCAGTAACTCCAGAGTCTGTCCGTCCCGTTCCGAAGTCAACGCGGTGACAGCCTGGGCATTGATGATCAAAATGCTGAGGATCGCCAGTCCGACGAAGGCAAAACCGGGGAGCGAGATCATTCCCATAACCAGTTCGTCACTCTGGCCGTACTCGATAACGCCAGCGACGGCGAAGCCCGCCATAACGAAGTAAGCCAGCTTGATGAGAAAGACCTTCCCGCCGTAGGCTCGGGTGCAGATCTCCCGCCAGATGATCGGGTTCTGCCAGAATTGGCGGACTTTGCCTTTCCCGTCGGTAACGGCGGACTCGTTGTAGTCGAGTTAAACCGGATGGTGACTGGAACGAGGG
>CALJUK010000116.1 GCA_937975745.1 uncultured Planctomycetaceae bacterium
CACCCCACAGGACCCACTTCCCGGTTTGGCTGCCTGTCTGGGGATCGATTGCAAACAAGACAGTACACTTGAAGCCATGTCGTTTCGCGAGGATCTGCCCCAGCTCGGGAAGGGCTTCTTCTGAACGGTACTCTTCATCACCAGAGATGAGGACAACGTGCCTCCCTTGGCCGGGACCTTCGTAGCCGTCGTAGACCACCCAGGGATGTTCGGCCGCGTGGCAGGTTGTGACGGTAATCGCAAGCAGGGCGGCCAGCCCCCCGCCAGTGAGAAGGTGTGTAGCATTCATCTGGTGTCTCCCGGAAGAGTGGGGGTAAAACGGCGACATTCGCAGGAATTGTGGTGATGGTGTTCCTCCATTGTGATGATGTCTCTTCGAGAGATTTGCAAGTCTTTGGTGTCTGCAAGCAGCAGATCTGTTCGTGGCAAAACCGACGCCGCAGTCCGAATTGCCTGCTGCCTGGACGGGCCCATCGGCGGACAGGCGAGACGTTTGTTGAGGTCTTTCGAAGAGTTTCTGCTCCAAAAGTTGCGAAACAGGTCGTTTCCCGAATAAGCTAGAGCCGCCCCGGATAGACGTGACTTCCGGGCAACGTCACCTGCCGCGTGTGCGGCCATGACACACAGACCCACCTGCAGTACGAACGCCAGCCCGGGCAACAGACTCGATCGCCAGATGCCATCCGGTGTCTGGCATGTTTCGTGGAGCCTCGCCGCTGGCAATGATCCCGACGGAGACAACTATGCTGCGTTTGCTTCTTGCCGGACTTGTCCTGGCTGCCACGGCATTGACGGGCTACGCCGCCGAGCCCGAACTGATGCGAATTGGCATCATCGGCCTGGACACCTCGCATTGCATTGCATTCACCAAGATCCTCAACGGAGAGAATCCCCCACCGGAGGCTGCCGGCTGCCGAATCGTGGCAGCGTATCCCAAGGGAAGTCCCGACATCGAAAGCAGCGTCAGCCGGGTCCCCGAGTACACGGCCGAAGTCCAGAAGTACGGCGTTAAGATAGTCGACTCGATTGACGAACTCCTGACACAGGTGGATGCGGTTCTACTGGAGACCAATGACGGTCGTCCGCACCTCGAGCAGGTCATGCCCGTCTTCAAGGCGGGTAAGCCTGTCTTCATCGACAAGCCGGTTGCCGGCACACTGCAGGATGCCATCACAATTTACCGCGAAGCGACCAAGGCGGGCGTGCCGGTCTTTTCGTCAAGTTCGTTGCGGTTCGGAAAAGACTCGCAGGCGGTCCGTGCCGGATCGATCGGCGAGGTGACCTCTTGTGAAACACACAGCCCCGCCAGTCTGGAGTCAACGCATCCGGACTTGTTCTGGTACGGCGTTCACGGCGTCGAGTCGCTGTTTACGGTGATGGGGCCAGGTTGCCAGTCAGTGAAGCGAACGACCGAGGATGGCAAGATTGTCGTCACCGGCACATGGAACGACGGCCGGGTCGGCGTGTTTCGCGAAGGCAAGGGTTACGGCGGAACTGCCAAGGGGCCGGGTGGCGAAACGAAAGTCGGATCGTACGACGGTTACCAGCCGCTGCTCGTCGCCATCATCGAATTCTTCCGCACTGGCCAACCTCCGGTGTCGGCTGACGAAACGCTCGAAATCTACGCCTTCATGGAAGCCGCCGACGAAAGCAAACGCCAGAATGGTGCTGAAGTCGCATTGGCCAGCGTGATGCAAAAGGCGGGTGGCTTCACGCCGCTGTTCAACGGCAAGGACCTGACGGGTTGGAAGGGCCTGGTTGGCAACCCCAAGACACGGGCGGCGATGTCTCCCGAGGACTTGGAGAAGGCCCAGGCTGAAGCCGACAAAGAAATGCGAGAACACTGGAAGGTCGTCGACGGTGTCCTGGTATTTGATGGCAAGGGGAAGAGCCTCTGCACGGCCAAAGACTACGGCGACTTCGAGATGTACGTCGACTGGAAGATTCTGGAGAAGGGGGACAGCGGGATCTATCTCCGTGGTTCGCCGCAGATTCAGATCTGGGACACCGAACACCCTGACTATTTCCGTCACGGCGCCGAAAATGGCTCGGGCGCATTGTGGAACAACCGGGACAATCCCCGGTTCCCGTTAGTCAAGGCGGACAAGCCCGTCGGTGAATGGAACACGTTCTACATCCGCATGGTTGGCGAACGAGTGACGGTCAAACTGAACGGCCAACTCGTCACGGATAACGTCGTGATGGAGAACCTCTGGGAACGGGATAAGCCGATCTACCGGACAGGACAGATCGAATTGCAGAATCACGGCAATACGCTGTTCTTCCGCAACATTTCCATCCGCGAGATTCCCGCCGACGAAGCCAACGGACTCGTTGCGGCCGGTGATTACCTGCCGACAGGCTTCGAATCCGTCTTCAATGGGAAAGACCTGACCGGTTGGAAGGGAGAGACCGACAACTACAAGGTCGTCGACGGTGCCATCGTCTGCCAGGAAGGCAAGGGAGGCGTGATTTACACGGACAAGGAGTACAGCGACTTCATCGCCAGGCTGGAGTTCAAACTTCCGCCGGGCGGAAATAATGGGCTGGCCATTCGCTACCCAGGCGAAGGTTCACCCCATCTGGACGGTTTTACAGAACTGCAAGTCCTTGACTCCGAGCACGAGAAGTATGCAACACTGCATCCCACGCAGTATCACGGATCGGCTTATGGCCTGGTGCCCGCTCAGCGCGGTTACCTGCGGCCTACTGGCGAATGGAACATTCAACAGGTCATTGTTCGTGGCTCCCGCGTGATGGTGGAATTGAACGGGACGACCATTCTCAATGCCGATCTGGCAGAGGTAAAGGAGTCCAAAGACGGCGAGGTCCCCGCGGGGGTCAAACGCAAGAAGGGACACTTTGGTTTCGCAGGTCACAACGATCCGGTCGCCTTCCGGAACATCTCCATCCGAGAGCTGCCCGGCGATCCGGCCACTCCTCCGCCCACTTCGGCAGCCGTGCGGCCGATTGGCGAGCCGATCAAGCTGTTCAACGGCCGCAACCTCGAAGGCTTCTACACGTGGATTCGTGACACGCACTACAACGACAGCCGGAAGATCTTCACGGTCGAAGATGGCATGATTCATATTTCCGGTGACGGTTACGGCGGCCTGATCACAAACAAGGCCTACCGCGACTATCACCTGGTGATCGAGTTCAAATGGGGTGAAAAGACCTGGGGGAACCGTGTCGATCGGACACGCGATTCCGGCCTGCTTGTTCACTGCTGGGGACCAGACGGCGGCCTCAGCAATACCTGGATGGCCTCGATCGAAGCCCAGATCATCGAAGGGGGTGTCGGTGACATCCTGGTCCTGACGGGCAGCGACCCGGTCACGGGCCAACTGCTGCCGGTTTCCTTGACGTGCGAAATCACGAAAGACCGCGACGGCGAAACTGTCTGGAAGAAGGGGGGCGAGCGGAAAACATTCTCGCGTGGCCGAATCAACTGGTACGGCCGAGACCCCGACTGGGCTGACACAATTGGCTTCCGTGGGCGCGAAGACGTCGAAAGCCCGCTTGGTGAATGGACGACAATGGAAGTGATCGCGGACGGCGGACATCTGTTGTACAAAGTCAACGGTGTCGTCGTGAACGAGGGCTTCGATGCGTATCCTGCCGCCGGCCATATCCTGCTGCAGACCGAGCAGGCTGAGATGTATGTCCGAAAGCTCGAACTACTCCCCCTGGAGAAAGACTCCCAGAAGTAGTCCCTTTCGGCGAATGAAGAACGAATGACGAGAGACGGGGCGGACGCAGATGCGACGCCCCGTCAAACGTCGTTAGGCAGTGCAG
>CALJUK010000117.1 GCA_937975745.1 uncultured Planctomycetaceae bacterium
TCCAGGAAGATCGATTTCGCCGTGGGTGAATGCGGTAAGAGTTCGGTCACCTCACCTGCAGACGCGATATTCGGGCGAGGGGAATTCCGGAAATCATCAGAATTCACGAGAAACTCACTCGCTGTCCGCGTCGAGCACGTTCTTCAGCCAGGCGCTCGCGAATGTCCACTCGCGGTACACCGTCGACCGGGTCATGTCGAGGCATTCGGCCGTCTCCTCGAGCGAAAGTCCCCCGATCAGCCGTAACTCGGCCACCCGGGCGGAGAATGGTTCCCGCTCCGCCAGCCGCGACAATGCGTCGTCGAGCGCCAATGTCCCCTCCACATCAATCGTGACGGCCGGCAACTGCGCCTCGATGCTCACCCGGCGACGATTCCCGCCCCGCTTGAGCGTCTTCTTCCGCCGCGCCTGCTCGACGAGGATTCGCCGCATGGCCTGGACGGCCGTCGCCACAAAGTGGCCGCGACTATTCCACTGCTCGATCTCCGTCCGTTGCTGGAGCCGGAGAAACGCCTCGTGCACGAGCGCCGTCGGCTGCAGCGTGTGATCGGGAGACTCCGCGCGCATCTGCGCGGCGGCAAGCCGACGCAGTTCGTTGTAGACAAGAGGAAACAGTTCCTCTGTCGAACCAGCTTCGGAGACCGACAGGGAGTCGGCCAGCTGCGACGTGTTCATGGCCCACCGATGAGTCTTAGCGCCATCGAATTGTCCGCATTGCTCTGAAGAGCGGCGGCGTGCGAGTGATCGGTCGAGTCTACCCTTGCTGGCGGGTGGAAGTCAAAGAGCAAGTAACGGGCTGTCGCTGCGAGCCCTCGGTCAATCACATCTGAAGCGCGTTCTACGGGTTCTTTCGAGATACCGCATCGCGACTCAACCACGTCGGAGCCCGGTCAGCGTCATCGTCACGGCCGACTTCTGCTCCCCGGTTCGCAGGTTGTGTCGAGTTCTGATGGAATCCGCCGATTTCTGGAATGAAAACCTGCCGAATCGCGCTTTCCCCAGTGAGGCGGTCGTGCTACGCCACATGGCGCTGGTTGATGCTGGGCCGGCCGATTCTCGCTGCTGCAATACCTGCTCGCGAGGAAATCGAAAGGTCTTCCGTCCTTAGAATACGAAGATTCACTCGAAAAAATGCCAATATCAAAGGTGCACGCATGCAGACCATCAGACTGAAGGCGGCATCAGCTCTCTTGGCATTCATTTCATCTCACGCCGATGACGACGCGATCGGAGGCATGGTTGCGCTCCAGACGGGTTCTGGTCAGCCGATCATCAGGTCTACCGCGGATCTCTCGAATCCCTCCGTGCCGCACAACTATCCGATGCAGCCGACGTCGTTCTACGACGTCACGTTCGATGCCACGACCGGCTACCTCTACGTCTATCGACACGACAAACACATCATTCAATGGGACGGCGTCAACACGACTGATTTGGGCCTGTTCTCTGGGGTGGCGTCACCGCTCGCATCAAGCAATTTTGCGGTTCACAACGGCGCCGTTGCGCGGCGGACGCGGTCTGGGGACGGAACTGCGTTTCCGGAGTGCCGGTCGATGCGGAGGTATATGAAGTTCTGATCAATCTCTCGAAGAACCGGAACTGAAACCGGTGGGATTGCGCACTTGTCAATGGTGGACGGGAGAGTCTGCCTGCCTGCCAAGTCGATTCGCAGGGCGATCTGAATCGAATCCTTCGCACTCAGCAAGCTAAAGCCACTAACAAATACCGACTAAGAAAACGCCAACATGACGCTCCCATCCCTCTTCGAGCACATCGACATTCGTTGCGAAGTCCAACGTCTAGCAGTTGTGACTGTGTTCATGGTGGCTGGCACGGGAGGCAACAATGCGTCCGCCGAGTTGCTTGATCTTTCGACTTTGACGCCCACGCACCAGGCTTGGTCTGCTCTCAACATTGTCGCGCACAATGCCGGTGGCTTCGGCACGAATGTCAATGGGACTGTATCAGTACCCTATGCGCCAGTAGGTGGAAACTCACTGTCTTTCCAACCGAACCCTTTTCCCAGCGATGGTGGGATCGTTTTGGCGAGGGGCGATTCCAGCATTGATGTGTTGACGGCATCCATTTACGGTCCGGCAGTGACATTTCATGGTGCCAATGGTGCTCAGTTGTCGACTGACGCGGCCCTTCGCGTGTTTCAAGCCGCTCGGGTTTCACGAAACTCGACCAACTCCGACCAAAACGGCAATGCTGCAGCACTGAAGTCCGAGATCGAGTGGGAGGTGCCGGACTTCGGCCCCGAAACGCGCATTCTTTGGCAACTGGAGACTTTGGACAGGGTAAGTCTTCCAAACGGTGGCAGCGGTTCGACCAACCTTGGTGAGGGATCGGTTTTCAACCTAACGACTGGTGAGTACTTGTTCGAAACCAGCGACTTTTTGAACGGGTCCCAGAGAACTCACGCGCTCTTGGACGCCGCAGCCGGCGATATTCTGCGATTCCGTTTCGAAGCTTCGGCAACCGCCGACCTTCCGATCGGTTCTAGCCCCTTCGGAGATGCCAGGGTGCAGATGATGCATACATTCGCGACTGTCGTTGACCCACATCCCCAAGCGAGCCCCGTCCCCGAACCTTCCAGCCTGGCACTGCTCGGCATGGGCGGGCTCGGCTTGTGTGGGTATCGCTGGCGGCGGAAGACGAAGACGCGGATGGCCGCGTGAGGGTTGAGGCAACGTCCATTCCGGCGTCGCCGTGGGTCGGCGACTTCTCTTGTGCTTGACACTGTCCATTGACGAGCCTCCCACCCGTCGCATTGGCTGACAAAGTCGTGCATCAAGTTCTCGTGAATCCCGGCAGCTTCTGGAACCGAAGCCGGCCGGATCTCGCTTATGCCTTTGGGGAGTCGAGGTCGTCATCTCAGCACAACAACTCAGTCCTCGTGTGCGTTGCAGGTCGCGTGCTGCAGCCTCTGCTATCTGAGTTGGCGGGCCCGATCTGTACACCGTGTCTCACCAGGTCCCAGAGCGATGGGGAAGAATTATGACGAGATCGAGGGGCGATATCTTTGCGTCGATCGGGATGTTGTTCATTGTCGGCGGGACTGCAGACGCTGGGATGAGCAAGACAATCTGGGACGTGACGATCACAAGTGAATATGACTTCGCGAACGGCGAGAATATCGCCCCGATCTCAGTCCCTACGAACTTCCAGCTCAAGATCACGTTTCCTGGCGTCATCACTTCTTCTACTGATTACGGACAGGAGACCATTACGATATTCGGCGACCTCGGAGACACTGAATTCGATTCTCCGTTGACGCCACTCGTTGGCGCTGATCCCTTCGGCAGTGGGATCGAACCCAACGGGTATACTTTTCCGAACGTCAGCGATTATGCTTCGCTGTTCCGGGAGCAATTCGCAGCGCAGAGCAACACCTATCATCCATCTGGATCGCAGTTCTGGGCTCATCACATCAGCCTGCGGGCGACACGAACGTCTGCTTCAATGGGCGGGACCGGCACTGCCGACTATGCTTTCACGAGTGTCGGCCTGCTCGATTTCCTGGACGAAGTGTCCACTTCCCCAAGTGCGTTCGACGTCAACTTCACTGAGAGTTGGGAGCACTACGACTCGTCGACAGGCTCGTACGTCGATGGGTATCGCTGGAGAGGGACGGCCACGTTGAGCAGTGTCTCCGCTGTCCCTGAACCCTCTACGCTGGCTCTGCTGGGGATGGGCGGCGTTGGCTTGTGTGGCTACCGCTGTCGGCGCAGGTGGAAGGTGCAAGTCGGAGCCTGAGGACGCGACCGACAGAAGATGCGACGCCGTCCTTCGAGGCGGCGTTTTTTGTTGATTAGGGCGTCGCGTTCGTTGACGGTGATTGCGGGCAGTCAACCCAGTTGCCGGACCACGCCATCGAGTTGATGGGGCGAATCCGAGGCTCGCGGCGTCGTGGGAGGTACCACACACTGGGGCCGTTCGACAACACGGCGGGCACTGAGTGGGGGAGGCGGCCAACGCCGCCTTCGATCACTTCCTGGAGAAATACGCTGCGAAGTACGAAGCGGCCTGCGAGTGTCTCAAGAAGGATCGCGACGTGCTGCTCACCTTCTACGACT
>CALJUK010000118.1 GCA_937975745.1 uncultured Planctomycetaceae bacterium
CGGACTGCCGGTTTATATCGGCTCCCCTGAGACGCGGCAAGATGCAATTCTTTGCATCCGATCACTCCCGCCGATCAACCCGCCTCCCCTGCAGGATCAACAGCGGCATGCAACCCGAACACAAGTTCTCATCGTGCCAGTGTCCGCGACGAAACATGCACCTCGACAGGAATACGGCTGGGGTAATACGGCGGGATCTCCACTCCTTTCGCAGTCTTCACACGCAGCCACCCACTCTCTCGTTCACGCATCAGCGAATCGCTGCGCGCGATCTTGTATCGATAAATTCGCTGAACGAAGTTTCCGTCGTTGGAAGCCACGGACTCTTCCAAGTCGACGAGATCGATTTGAATGTGATCGAGGTCAATTTCGAGAGACTCGACCAATTGTTGACCCGAACGTTCGAGAGAAGTGATCTGCAGTTCCGCGTTTGACGATTCAGCGTCACCAGTCCTCAGCACAATCCGTTGTGGGAGAATCGTCACAATCCGCGCCTGATTGGATGCGGCTGGACACGTCAAAGTGACGTTTACCTGAGGAGTCAACAACGAATTTGTTGAAATCACCACGTGTACGGTTTCTTGGCCGATCGCCGGGCGCTCCATCCGGACGGGCATTTGCAACTCTTCGCCGGGTGTGAGAGTCTTGCGCGCGAGATCTGCTGTCGTGCATCCGCAACTCGACTCGACGGATCGAATCTCCAATCGCTCGTCTCCGGCGTTCTTCAGAACAATCGTCGTGGCAGCTTGCCCGACGTCAGCAGAGAATTCGTGGGACGTGGGTGAAACTGACAGTATCGGGCCACGCGCCGACTGACTGTGGCAGCCGATGAATATCAGAGCAAACAGCGCAACCGACGCTTCAGTGCGACATTGCATAGAATTCACTGCCTCTCGGTGGAGTCAGTCACAGTCACTACACAGGCTCTTTCGTGCGACACGTCGGATTCTCGCTTGTGTACGAATGCCGCAGCGGGTCAGAAACCCAGTCTATACGCCCTCCATGAGAGTAACTGCACCCTTCTCAAAACGAAATGGTCTCGTTTCCGTCTCGTGTGGCGACGGCTTGCCACAGTGCATCATCAACGGCGTTAGCGACGAAGCGGACGTGACCGTCGGCCATGAGGCAATGCACGCCTCCGGGGTGATCGCTGCGGGCCGTCATCACGCCATACGTGTGCATTCCAGCAACTTCAGATCCACAGTCCGGGATAGCGTTATTGGGGGTGAGCAAATGATTGTACCAAGTGTCGACGAGTCCTGCGTAGAACCAGTAGTGCCCAGTGTCCGCGATGTGAAGTGGGTTGGGATGGGTCAACGAAGAACACGCGTCGAGTAGATCGGCGTCGGCCGTGTCGGACTTCAATGCCGAAGTTGCTGATATCGCATTCGCGGCGAAAAACTCCGCACGCGCATCGAATCGGCCGTCACGCGGGTCGCCGGCGAGTTTCTCGCTGAACGCGACAGTCTCGCTCATCCCGTCCCGAAAGTCCTGGGGCCTGACAGCGCGTTTCACCACTGAAAACGCACCGGCCGGCGGCGGAGGCTCCCGTTGTGGAACGTTGTAATGAGGGTAGTAGAAGGGAAAGGCAGTCAACCCGACGTTGATCCGGTAGTTGTTGCGGCGGCCCGGACCGGCGGAGCCGTCCGACGGACAAAGGAAAACGGGTATTGTGACGCGTTTGAGTTCTTCATTGGCGTCGTTGACGCCGGGAAAAATCGTGACATCGCGATCTGAGTCAATCGTGAGGTCGATCATCTGGAACAACTGCGTCTGGGCCAGATGAGGCAAGAGATAGAGATGCACTGGATGAGCTCGCCAGAGGGCTGGGCTGCTTCCGGTGTCGAGCATGTCTCCAGCGCGTGGAAAATACCGATGAACCGATTCATGAGAATGAAGAGCAGTGCCAATCTGTCTCAGATTGTTGCGACAAGATGTCTGTCGCGCTGATTCACGGCTTGACTGCACGGCGGGAAGAAGAAGGCTGACCAGGAAGCCAATCACTCCGATGCACACGATGAGTTCTAGCAACGTGAAGGCGCAGCGGACGTCTCGATTTCCGGAATGCCCATGGTGCATGTTACTTGTCTCAGCCGAAAGTTAGGTTATGTGACGCGCTCGCAACGCTAGCGGCAATCCCAAGCAGCTAACTCGCAGATTTCAGTTCCGGTCGTACATGCCATCGCGCACGAACTCATGCAATAGACTCTGTATGTATTGGTACAAGTGTGACAGGGAGAAAACTCAACATCTGTGCACGCTCCGCCTTGATTGGCACATTTCCAGTACTGTCGTTGATGGTCTTCGCAGTAGTACCACATTTCTTCGTCGGGATCATATGTGCACCAGCAAGCGCCACAGCAATTGGGGTTACATGGACCGAATGCGGCATTGAGCTTCGATTCGTCGACAAGTGATAGGAGGAGCCCCAAAGCGCCGACGGCAATTAGGCTGGACGCGTTGAATACATTCATTTCTGTGCTCCCTTGTTACATGGGCTTCTGGAGGTCGTCACTGCGTTCCGCAGAATCAGGAGGACATGAGGGCTATGCGTGTCCTTGAGACCGGCGTCGGACTAAAGCGAGTACGCCGAGAGCGATCACCAGCAACGAAACGCTCATAATCACCCAGCGAAGAGTGGAAATGGGGTCGTGCGCCTGGACACGAACGCGCGGCCCAACTGGGTCGGACTGAGATGGATCCACGATGCCGAGTTGCTTGCGCATCGTTTTCTCTTGATCGCTCAGTTGCTCTTGCCGTTGCAGCCAGATGTCCTTGCGACCACCGGTGTATGTTAGTTTGGCGCTGCCATCGTCAATGCGCACACCGTGAGGAAGATCGGCGGGGTCGATACGGAATTGCTCGTCAGCGACCGGAGGATTAAGACGGAGTTCTGAGATCCGGATGTCTGTTCGTGTATGCACCCAAGAGAGGGCGCTGGATTTCGTAGGGAACCAGCGGCTTTCTCCACGAGCGGCATTCGGGAACTGCTTGAATTCTACGTTGTCGAGACGATGAAGGCGCTTGGGAGGCTCGGTTTCCTGAAGTAGAAAATACTCCTGTCGAGCGGGGAGGAAATCGTGAGTAGGGTCGAGCCACGCGACGTAGCGAGTATCTTCGTCGTCAACAACTAGTTTGTAACAGTCGACTCCGTTGATTTCTTCAATTCCATCGAGGCGGCCGCTCTGCAGGCGGAGATACGAGGCCAATGTAACTTCTGGACCTTTGAGACGGAGTGCTGCAAAATTCTCTGGCAAATAGTGGATTCGAGTGGGGTCGAGAGGCGTGATTTGGAGTTGATGCGGCACCCCCGGGGGCGCTTCGGAGTGGACCGGGGCGTCGGGGATGTGAATCAGGACATAGGACCGTACACCATCAAAACGGCGAAGGAATCGACCGTGAATCGGCTCACCGCCCAGTGCATGTAGCCAGTTCTCTCGCTCCTCCTCAATTGCCGTCCGACCCCGTGTGATGTCGCTGACGAACGTGCATTCGGACAGTGCGTCACGAACACTCGTTGGTTTCAGAGGTTTCGCGGGTGCTTCCGGATCACGATACATACGCGACGTGTATGTGCCGGCCAGCGTGTCGATGGCAGCCTCGTAAGCGTGTATCGCGGCTTCAATGTCGGCGAGTGACATGTCGCCTAGTGCGCGCACTGGATTCGCGCGAATAAAAAACGCAGCAACACAGATCGCAAAGAGGGCGACACGTTGGGTCAGTGGTTTGTGCAGTCCACGCTTGTACCGTCGATCTGACACCACGACACTCCTTGGCGGATGAATCTCTTGAAGACGAGATTCGTCAGAAACGCAACGGAGCTTGAGTTGATCATATGCGGGCAAAACCCGTTCGTCAACGGAAATATCGAAAGAGTGGGTGGCGACGGAGGATCACAGATGTTGGCTCGCGGGGTACCGGGCGCCTGGCGGTCCGGTGAATACTATGCGGTGATCGCCGCCGTGGAGTCGATCCGCGAGGCGAGTCCGGAGACGATTTCGTGCAGCAGATTGAGCGAATCCTCTGCTTCGGTCTTTGTCATGGTCATCGGGGGACTGACTCTAATGACTTTGCCGGCCAGCGGGCCGAGCAGGTGAATGCCGTCGCCTCCGTCGCGGC
>CALJUK010000119.1 GCA_937975745.1 uncultured Planctomycetaceae bacterium
CTCCATGCGACCGGTCACGGTTGGTTATGGAGAGGATCGAATCAGCGTCGGCATCAACCGCCGCAAAGTGATCGACGGTCGGGCTGTCGTACGGCTGAATCCCGATGGTCCCAACGATCCGCGAGTCAAGGTCTTGCGGTTCGATGACGGCAAGTCACTGACACCGGTTGCTACGCTGATGCACGCCGTCTGCCATCCCTGCTTCTTTACGTGGGGAGACAAGGGATCGCCCCCGTATCCCAACGGTTATCCAAAAATGAGTGCGGACTTCCCCGGTGAAGCCCAGTCGTTTGTCGAGATGTGTTATGGCGGCAAGACGTCCGCGATGTTCCTGCAGGGGTGTGCCGGCGACATTCGTCCCAACCTGCCGGGCTATCCCTATCGTTGTGCTGATGAAGCCGATATCCAATGGGCGGGCCGCGACTTGGGCGGGGCTGTGGTGAAGGCCTTGGCTCGCAGCGTCATCCGCGAAGAACTCGAACAACGCCCCAGTTACTATCCCATCCGTGTCGCCAACAGCGTGGTGAGCCTTCCCGGTAAGGAAGGACGCGTGACGGCCGAGTTGCAGGCCATTAAGATCGGTCCTTACTTGTTGCTGACAATGCCGGGTGAACCGATGGTTGAATACGGCTTCAAGCTCGAGAAGTCGATTGCCGACCGGGCGGTTCCCGTCATCGTCGGCTATGCGAACGGCAACATCGGCTACATAGCGACGGCCGATGCCCACGAAGTGGGCGGCTACGAACCCAACCGCTCGAAATTGGCCCCGGAAGCCGAACTGATGCTGCTCGACGAATTGGGGCGATTAGCCGATCAGGTTGTCGGCGACGTTTTTGAGTCGTTCTCGAAACATCCCCCGGACATCGCTCGCCGCAAGCAGGAGGAGGCCGAACGCCTCAAACAGGCCGGCACGCGTTCGGGCAAGTGACCGCTTTCAAAGCACACGAATTGCACGCCAGTAACAGTCGCCCCTTAAGACTCACACTAATCTGGAGTTACCATCGTGCTTCGATTCCATCCATTGCTGGTTGTGCGTGGGCTGCTCTTGTGGGGAGCGGGAGTTGCCTTGCTTTCTACGGCGGCGTCTGATGGTTTCTCGCAGACGTCCGATCCGGTGCGACCGATGGAAACCTGGGACAGGGGGTACACCGGCGGAGCTGCGACCGGTCCGCATGTTCTGGGATATTGGAAGTTTGACGGCGAGGGCGACGCCGCGCTCGTCGACGCATCGGGCAAGGGGCATACCCTGACGCTCAAGGGCGGAGTCATTGCGTCGCAGGGGAAGTTTGGCGGTTGCCTGGAATGTTTCCCCGGATTTCCGGTCGACGACAAGCAGCATTCGGCCCTCACACCGCATCGGCCCGGTCTGTCACCGGCCGGTCCGCTGACGCTGGAGATGTGGATTGCGCCCAAACCGGAGTTCGCCGACAATCTTCGCTGCTATCTCCTGGACAAGAAGTATGTCGACCACAACGACTTCCAGTGGCAGATCGGCGAGGCGGATCGCTCGGGCAATCGCCGCATGTGGGTCAACTTGGGCTTTGGCACCGAATCACGCAATTTCTTCTCCGATCCGGTCTTGCTCAAGCCCAATGTCTGGCGACATGTGGCTTTTACGTACGATGGTCACGGCCGCGGCCGGTTCTTCGTAGACGGGCAACTCGCGGGAGAGCAACTGAATGGTGCATTCACTGCACCGACCATCGGGACGAAAGGGCTGTCGATCGGAGATCGACTCGGTAGCAACTATGGTGGCTTCCCCGGATACATTGACGAAGTTCGCATTTGTCGCGGTGTTTTGAGTTTTGAACCAATCGACCTGACGATCCAGAGCGACCGGACTGTCTGGAGGCGGATGGAGCAGGCCGAATCGGTCGTTGTCCGCTGCACCAACTTGCAACGCTCACCTCTCACTGGAGCCCGACTCAAGTTACTGTGGTCTGGCGGAGAGGCACGCCAAGTAGAACTTCCCACACTTCAGCCGGACGAAACTCACGAAGTGAAGTTTCCCGTCGACACCGAGCTGAAACCGGGCGAATATCTGCTCACCGCCAGTTGTGAACTGACTCAGCCAAGACCGCTGAGCACCAGTCGATCGGCAAGCTTCCGGATCATGCCCCGCCCGACCGAGTTACAGATGCCGGTCATCATGTGGGGCGTCGGGGCCGGTGGCGTGGAGTCGTCGGCAGATCAACTGCGTGAGATCGGCTTTACGCATTGCCTGGGAATGGGAGCGGATTATGGGCGCATCTGGCAGGCAGGAGAGCCGACGCTTCCCGAAACCGAGAGTCACGTCGCCCAGAACCGTCGCATTCTAGACTTTGCACTGGCGCATGACTTGTGACTGGTCGCCAACCTTTAGCCGGAGCGGTTTCTGGCAGGCGACAAGAAGAATCTGCGCGTTGATCGAGATGGTAAGGCATACGAACGAGAGGACATCGTCGCCGCTGATCCTCGGTTTCCCCCGTTCTTCCGCAATGTGGGGGCCAGCGTGGCACAGGCTTATGGCAACCATCCGGCGTTTTCGATGGCGATGCTCGATACAGAAGTCCGGGACGCATCACAGCCGTCATTTAATCCGATCGATCGCGAGAACTATCGGAAGTGGGCCGGGAGCGAGATTCCCGCCGAGGTGCAGTACCGTTTTGGTGTCGATTGGAGCAAACTGCCCGATTTTCCACCCGATCGCGTGATTTCTCCCGACCATCCCATCCTGAAGTACTACCGCTGGTTCTGGACTGTGGGGGACGGTTGGAACGGCTTGCATTCAGCATTGCATGAAGGCCTGCACGAGTTTGCGGGATCGGACTTTCGAACCTACTTTGACCCGGCGGTTCGGGTACCGAGTATCTCGGGTTCTGGTGGCAAGGCCGACATCCTCTCCCATTGGACTTACACGTATCCGGACCCGCAACGGATTGGACTGTGCGCCGACCAGCTGTTCGCGATGGCAGCGGCCAATGGTCGGGATCAGGATGTCATGAAGATGACACAACTGATCTGGTACCGCTCGGAAACGGCTCCCATCAAACAGGCGGCCGACTCGGCGTCTAAAACGCCGGGAGCCTGGGACGATCACGATCCTGACGCGGCATACATTACAATTGCGCCGATGCATCTGCGGGAAGCATTGTGGACGAAACTCTCTCGGCCGATTAAGGGGATCATGTATCACGGCTGGCAATCGCTTGTCGAAACCGACGATCCGTCCGGCTATCGTTACACGAATCCGCACACGCAGCGCGAACTCGCGCGGTTGGTTCGCGAGGTCGTTCGACCCCTTGGTCCGACTCTGCTGCAAGTTCCCGGAACAAAGCGCGACGTCGCATTCTTCGAAAGTTTCACCTCGCAGATGTTCGCCCGCCGTGGTGGCTGGGGATACAACCCGGGACCGGCAACCGATCTGTGGCTTGCGCTTCAGCATGCACATATCCAATGCGACATTCTGTATGAAGAAACGCTGCTGCGGGACGGCTTGGCCGATCGCAAGGTCCTCGTGATGTCCGACTGCGACGTCCTCACCGAACCTGTTGTCGCCGCGATTGCCGCCTGGCAGAAACAGGGGGGCAAAATTGTCTCCGACGAGACCCTCTGTCCCGCGCTGAAGGCCGACCTCGTTGTCCCTCGGATAAGCCGCACGAAGAAGAATGATGTCGATAAGGCGAAAGTTCTGGAGATTGCCGAACAACTCGATGCCGCGGCCCCGAAGTGGGGGCTGTCACGTGACGTCGACTGCGACAATCGGGAGATCGTCTTACAGACACGCCAGGCTGGCGACGGGCTGTATCTCTTCACGATCAATGACCGCCGCGAGTATGGCAACTACGTCGGCCGCTACGGTCTGGTAATGGAGAACGGACTCCCCTCGACCGGAACAGTTCGCCTGCCGGGAAATGTCCACGTGTACGACCTGGTCGCCGGAACCGAACTCACCACCCAACCAGGGCAGGCGGGAACGACACAGTGTCGCTTGGATATCGGGCCCTGCGATGGCCGGTTACTGCTGGCCTTGCCGACCGGACTGGGGCATGTCGAGGTCGCGACTGCGGACACCGTCACTCGGGGGAAGTCGGTGAACGTCGTCATTCGTGTGTTGGATGAAGCCCGTCAGCCAGTCC
>CALJUK010000120.1 GCA_937975745.1 uncultured Planctomycetaceae bacterium
GCGAATATCGCGGATCCGTTCGGTCAACTGTCGGCCCCCCTGGAAGGCCCAGCTACTGCAACCGCGGGAAGAATTTTCCGCCCGCCAAATGGAGATTCGACGGCTCAATCGTGGGGGAGACGCATTCGTGCACGCTCCCGGACAATTGGCCGTCTACCCAATTCTACCGGTCAATCGCCTCGGCGTCTCGCTGGCCGACTTCCGTCGGCGGCTTGAAAGCTCAGTGGTCGAGACGGCTGCTGAACTCCAGGTGTCGGCATACCGCCAGAATGATACGCCGGGCGTTTTCTCCCGGACCGGTCAGTTTGCCTGTTTTGGGGCGACCATCCGCTCGTGGGTCAGTTATCACGGTCTGTTCGTCAATGTCGCCCCCATGATGGATTTGATGCGGATGGTTGACCGCTCCTGCCGATGGACGTCATTGGCTGCGGAACGGCAGCGACCAACCACGATGCATCAGGTTCGAGAAGGAATCATTCGCCACCTCTCGCGGCAGTTTGGTTACGCCCGGACGCACGTTTACACGGGCCACCCACTGTTGCACCGTACGAAGAGACGCCTGTATGTCCACGCTTGAGATCTTGGCAGACATCCCGCCCGAGCAACCCAAACGACGGTTGCCGAAGTGGCTGAAACGCCCGATGCCCCAACCGGGGATGGCCTATACCAGCGAAGTCATTTCCGACCTGAAGCTGGAGACAGTCTGCGAAAGCGCTCGTTGTCCCAATCGGACAGAATGCTGGTCGCATAAGACAGCCACCCTGATGATTCTGGGAAATGTCTGCACCCGCCCCTGCGGTTTCTGCTCGGTTCCCAAAGGGAAGACGGAAACCGTGCAGATCGACGAACCACAACGTGTCGCCGAGGCGGCCCATCGGCTCGGCTTGAAGCACGTCGTCATCACGTCGGTCACGCGAGACGACCTGCCGGACGGCGGAGCAAATCACTTCTACGAATGTGTCGTGGCGGTCCGAGAACGGACTGGAGCCGCCGTCGAGGTTCTCACACCCGACTTTCGAGGCAACAAAGCCGCGATTGCCAGGGTCGTCGAGTCCGTCCCGGACGTCTTCAACCACAACACAGAAACCGTTCCCCGGCTGTACGACCGTGTCCGGCGGAATGCCAAGTACCAGCGGACACTCGATCTGCTGGCCTACGTCAAAGAGCTTTCTCCCTCCATGCCGACCAAGAGTGGTTTGATGCTTGGTCTGGGAGAAACCATCGAAGAAGTGCTCGAAGTTTGTGCCGACCTGAGAGCGGTCGGTTGCGAGATGATCACCATCGGCCAATACCTCCAGCCGTCCCCCGCCCACTTGCCGGTTGAACGATATCTGCCGCCCGAGGAGTTCGACGAAGTGGGCAACGCTGTTCGCAAACTCGGGTTCCAACTGGTCGCCAGCGGGCCATTTGTCCGGTCGAGTTATCACGCAGGCGAGATGGCTTCCGTCCTGGGGCGGACCGAGTAGATAATGCTGCGGCCACTGACTTTTCCCGACATCGGCACCGAAGCTGCCCCGATCCGCATGGCAGGCTGGCTGGTCGACTCTGGCGAGAATGTCGCCGTCGGCGATCGTCTGGTCGAGGTCCTCTCGCAAGGGGTGGTGTTTGAAGTCGGTTCTCCCTGGAACGGCCAGCTCAAGAAGATTGAACGAAGACCGCCGGCCGAAATCCACGTCGGCGATATCCTCGCCTGGATCGAAGCCGAGGACGACTAGTCTCTCGCCTTCCGCGAAATTACAGGCGACGAATTGCTAAGGGTTCACGGGCCACAACA
>CALJUK010000121.1 GCA_937975745.1 uncultured Planctomycetaceae bacterium
TAGTACGGAGAAATGTTCACCTACGATGCCGACATGGAGTGGGACGCTGGCCAGCCGTGGTACCGCCCAACGCGGATCAATCATGTCATTATCGGGGGCGAGTACGGCTGGCGATGGGGAACCGGCAAATGGCCCCCCTATTACGAAGACAGTCTTCCTTCAACACTCGATATGGGACTCGGCTCGCCGACGGGAATGGAGTTCGTCGGGGGAAGTGCGTTTCCTCCGCGATTTCAGAAATCGATGCTTGTCGCGGACTGGCAGAACGGCCGCATTCTGGCGGTGGACATGCTTCCGAAGGGAGCATCTTACCAATGTCGGTACGAAGTCCTGCTGGAAGGTGGTCCCCTGAATGTGTGCGACATGGAATTCGGGCCGGACGGTGCACTCTACTTCATCACGGGGGGGCGTGGGTCGCAGTCCGGCCTGTACCGAGTGACCGTGGCCGAGTCGAATCAGCCCGCTCATCCCGGTCCAACCATTCAGCCAACACTCACTCCGGAAGAATTAAGCGTCGCGTCAGCCGACGCCGACGTCGCCCGTCACAGCCGAGTCGTTCGTCGACAACTCGAAGGTGTCCTCTTCTCGCCAGAATCGCTGTCGCTGGACGAGATCTGGCCTCACTTGAACAGCGAGGACCGCTGGTTGCGATTCGCCGCGCGGACCGCGCTCGAAAGAAAAGATGTCGCCAGCTACAAAACGCGCGTTCTGGCCGAGTCACGACCGCACGCCGCCATTGCCGGTCTGATTGCCGTTTGTCGACAGGGCGATGCGGAGGACGCAACTGAAGTTCTGACGGCGCTAAGTCGCATCGACACCAAGTCGCTGGATCAACAGCAATTGTTGGGATTACTGCGTGCCTACGAACTCTGCTTCATTCGGTTGGGGAAACCGGACAGCTCCCAAACCAAGTCGATTCTCGGCCGGCTGAGACCTCTCTACCCCACTCGGTCCGCCAGCATCAATCATATGTTGTGCGAATTACTGGTCTATCTGGGAGACGATGAGGTCGTCGCCCGGACGGTAGCGCGATTGAACGGAGACATCACTCAGGAAGAGCAGATTCGGTCAGCTCGGACTCTCGTCAATGCGACGGCCGGATGGACACCCGAGGCCCGGGAGGCCTATGTCGGCTGGCTTGCCTACGCACGAGGGTTCCAGGGGGGCCGACAGTTGACCGAACGGATCCGCGATATTCGCACCGACTTCGAGGCTGGCCTCTCCGCGCCTGAGCGTGAGAGACTCCAGCCGTGGTTGACGAAGCTCGACCAACCCTTGGAAGACGGACTGGTACAAGACCGGCCGATCGTAGAACGCTGGAAAATGGATATGCTGGCCGACACTCTGGCGACGGCCGAATTGGGGCGGTCCTTCGAGAACGGCCAGAGGGCGCTGCTGGCAGCCAATTGTCTGAAGTGTCATCGCATCGGCAGCGCGGGGGGGCAGATTGGCCCTGACCTGTCAGCCGTCGGACGGCGATTCGACACGCGGACGATCCTGGAATCGATCCTCGAGCCCTCGCGCGTCATGGACCCGAAGTACAGACATACGGCCTATGTCCTAACGACAGGCAAAGTCGTCACGGGCCGGCCGGTCGGCGTGAGCAAGTCCAAGATCACAGTCGAGACTGATCCGCTCAGACAGACAACCGTTGAGATTATTCGCAGCGACATCGAGGAAGCCGTCCCGGCAACGGTCTCTCCCATGCCATCAGGCCTGGCCGACGTGCTGACCCGCGAAGAACTCTTTGACCTGCTGGCGTACCTGAAGGCCGGGGGTGATCCGGATGCTCCGGTATTTCAGCCGGTGGGAGCAGGCAACTAGATCGGCATGGTCTTCAGATTGACGATGCTGACGACCGTGCGCATTGCGCACAATTGTGCGGTCTTTGAAGACTCAACGGCCTGTCAAACGGCCTCGTAACACAGCCGAAATCCGCTCCACTTCTGTGTAACGCCATCTAAACCAATTCAGACACGACGTCCATCTGGTCGAGCAGGTATTGCGGACGTCCGTTGTTGTCTTCGATTGTCGTTGTGGAGGTGTTAATTCCGAGGTTGTGATACAGCGTCGCGAAGACCGACTGCATGGGCACTGGTCGATCGACGGCTTCTTCCGCCAGCCGGTTGGTTGACCCAATCACTTGCCCGGTGTGCATTCCACCACCGGCCAGCAGCGCGGCGTGGACGCGGGGCCAATGGTCCCGCCCGGCCTTCGGATTGATCTTCGGTGTCCGGCCAAACTCGCCCCAGACTATGACGGAGACGTCTTTGTCCAGGCCCCGCTCGTGCAGATCATTCACCAATGCCGCGACCCCCTGGTCCAGCAAGGGCACAACTTTGCGGGCGTAGCCGAAATTGTTCCCGTGCCAATCGAAGTGGGCGAAACTGCAGGTCACGCATCGGACACCGGCTTCTACCAGACGACGTGCCTTGAGAAAGTTCGACATCACCGCCTGGTACCCCATTTCGAGAGGGTAGCCGAGTACTTTCGTGTCGTCCTTCCCGTATCGGGCTCGGACAGCGGGATCTTCCTTTTCCAGGTCGAGTGCCTCTACCAGTCTCGACGAGGAAAGCACACTGAGGGCCTGCTCGGTATAGGTGTCATACAAGCCGGCATCGACACCCCGATCGGCAGCGCGGCGGAACCGATCGAGCGACCTCAGCAGATCGGAGCGGTTTTCGAGTCGAACGGCGGCGGACTCTGACAGAGTCATCGCCTTCATCGACTCACCGTCGGGCCGAAACGGAGCATGCTCCATCCCGAGGTAACCGGGCCCCTTGATGGTCCACGGGTCGTGGGCCATGTGGTGGGACAGATCGACATACGGCGGGACAGACGGATCCACCGGACCTTTCAGGCGGGACAATGCCGAACCGACTGCCGGCCAACCACCCTGTGGCTGGCGACTGCTGAAATGATGCCCGGTGCAGCATTCGAACGAGTCGTGGCGGCCTTCCGCACCGACAAGCGACCGAATGATGGCAAACTTGTCCATTGATGCGGCCACATTGGGCATCAGTTCGCTGATTTCGATTCCCGGGACGTTTGTCGCAATCGGGTCGAACTCGCCTCGGATCTCGGCGGGGGCCTCCGGTTTGAGGTCGAACATATCCTGATGTGGTGGGCCACCCGCAAGGAAGATCATGATGACCGACTTGTGGCGTGCGGAGCTCCCGCTGGCTGCTTCCGCCTTCAGGAGCTGCGGCAGCGAAAGTCCTCCCATCGCCAGCGCACCAATTCCCAGAAACGAACGGCGAGGCAACCCGTCGCACATCTTCAGCGGGCGGTCAACAATCTGCAGCCTGGGATCCCTTCACAAATATATCGATCAACACGGGTTGATGTATCAGAGTTTAC
>CALJUK010000122.1 GCA_937975745.1 uncultured Planctomycetaceae bacterium
CGGGTGTCGGGAAGGCGCCGGAACTGACGTTGGGTTACCTCGACTACGTCGAAGAGCGACTGACTCCCCAGACCGAGCCCTGGAAGTCGCGCATCGAGACGATGCGCACGCAGGCCCACATCGTGCAGGCCAAAGATGAACTCCAGAGTGATGACGTCGCAGTCGCCGAAAAAGGCTTGAAGACGCTGCAGAACGCGGCTCAGGAAAGCCCGTTCGACCCGACGATCATCTACGCACTGGCGGAATACGCCAGCAAGCAGGGCGAAGTCGACAAGGCGATTGAGTTGTACAGCAAAATCGAGGCCCTCCCGCTGCTGGATCGTATCCTCCAAAGCGACTGGCAGCGGAAGCAGCAGAGTCATCAGCCCGCTGGTGAAGCCCTCTTGGAGTTGTGGGAAAAAGCCGGACGAAATGAAGCCGACCTGCAAGCCCACCTTGATCGCGTCCAGGCCGAAAACTTGGAACAGTGGGCACACGCCCAGGACCCGGTCGAACTGCCGGCCGAGGGAAACCGCAACGTGCTGTGTGAACTCTTCACCGGTGCCGAATGTCCCCCGTGTGTCGCAGCCGACGTGGCAGCCGAGGCGATCGATGTCCTGTATCCCCATAGTCGTGTCTTCGTGCTGCGGTACCATCAGCACATCCCGGCTCCGAGTCCACTGACGAACGAAGACTCAGAAGCCCGCTTTTTCTATTACGAAGGGCAAGGGACGCCCACCATGGTGATTAACGGCGAGAAGTCCGCCGTCAATGTGGGCGGCGTGATTTTGAACGCACAAACTGTCTTGAAGGACCTGCGACCGCTCGTCGACAAAGAATTGGCCGAAAAGACGCCCGTGGCAGTCAGCCTCTCCGCGAAGCAGGAAGGCGAGACGGTCAACGTTTCCGCTGAAGTGACCGGCCTGGAAGACGTGGCCGAAACGTTGCGGCTGTATGTCGTCCTCGCCGAGTCGGGCGTCACGTTCCGGGCCGGCAATGGACTGGTGCATCATGAGTTCGTCGTCCGGTCGATCGTCAACGGTGTCGAGGGGACGTCGCCTGCGGACGGCAAACTGAAGTTCACCGGCAAGGTCAAGCTTGTTGAACTGCAAAAGAGGCTGTCAGATTATCTGCTCGGATTCGAAGAGGGACAGGGTGTCGAATTCTCCGCCAAGCCGGTCGATTTGACGTCACTGGAACTGGTCGCCTTCGTGCAGGATTCCGAGACCCAGGAAGTCTTGCAGTCCAATGCCGCCGTCATCGAGGGGGGACTTCCCAAGATGGACAAGAAGCCGGATGCGAAACCAACGACCGATTCGACCGAAGACAAGAAGCCCGCCGCCGGCACAGCCGACGCTGACAAGCCCAAGGAATCGGCCAAGCCGGAAGAAGCCAAGCCCGAATCGGCCAAGCCAGAATCGGCGAAGAAGGAAGAATCCAAGACGGAGTCGCCTGCAAGAGACGAGGCAAAGAAAGACGACGCCCCGAAGTCCGAGACGCCGGAAAAGAAGGACTCGACCGAATCGTAGAGCCGGCCTGAAGCGAGGCCGGTCAGCCCGCTAGCGTGTTGCACTCGATATCGCCGTCCGCGGCGGGCTGTTGGTTCGGTAGGGAATTGGTACGGTAGGGAGACCGGTGGGATGGCCCCGACGTTCAATACAATCCGCCTTGGCAACTGCATTGACGAGATGCACAGCCTGCCGGCGGGATGTGCCGATCTGGTCTTTGCCGATCCGCCGTTTAACATCGGCTACAACTACGACGTCTATGACGACAAGGTCGAGCAGGACCAGTACCTCGACTGGTCGCGCGAGTGGATTGCCGCTGTCTTCCAATGCCTGAAGCCGGACGGCACATTCTGGCTGGCAATCGGTGACGAGTACGCCGCCGAGTTGAAGCTGGCCAGCCAGCACATTGGCTTTCACTGCCGCAGCTGGGTGATCTGGTACTACACGTTCGGCGTGAACTGCAGCAAGAAGTTTACCCGCTCGCACGCCCACCTGTTCCATTTCGTCAAAGATCCAGCGTGCTTCACCTTTCGGGACGATGACCTCGACAACCGCATTCCGTCGGCCCGGCAACTGGTCTACAACGACAAACGGGCGAATCCCAAGGGGCGGCTGCCGGACGACACCTGGATCATTCGCCCCGCCGGCGCCGGTGGTGAACTCGATCCGGGCGAGCCGGGCTGGTCTCCGACAGACGTCCCTCCTCCGGTCGACGATGATCAAACCTGGACGCTCAGGCCGCAGGACATTCGCGACTGCTTTCAATCGACTGAGGATACGTGGCATTTCCCCCGTGTCGCGGGCACGTTCAAAGAGCGGGCCGGGTTCCACGGCTGTCAGATGCCAGAACAACTTCTGGGAAGAATCATTCGCGTCTGCTCGCAGCCGAAAGATTTGGTTGTCGATCCGTTTTCGGGGAGCGGCACGACATTGGCCGTTGCCAAGAAGCTGGGCCGCCAGTTCCTTGGGTTTGACATTTCTGACGAGTATGTCCGCCAGGGTCTGAAGAGGTTGGCCGAGATTCGCGTGGGAGACCCGCTGAACGGATCGGCCGAGCCGCAAATGAGTGCGCCCGCCACGTTCGCTTTTTCGAAACGCTCAGCCCGGAAAGCACAGCCGAGCAATTCATCCCAGGTCGATTCGCTCGGCTGCGACACCGCTGCTTTGCAAGACCGCTACACCGAAGCACAACGCCAGCTGACATTCGCCGGCGTGACGGCCGCGTTTCGCCTCGCCCACCAGGGCTATTCCGCCGACCGCGTCATCGCTGACCCGGAACTGAACGACCAGTTCATCGAAGCGTGCACCCGATTGGGTCTCGTTGGCGATGCGGGGACGTGGAATCGCATTCTGTTGCAGCTGCGCAAGGGGGGCGGGTTGATCGATGTCCCCACGATCTCCCGCACGACACTGACGTGGGAACAATGCGATCCGTTTCTGTTTGCCAGCGAAATCGCACTCCAGTCGATCCTGGACGAAGCGACTGCCGAAAGTCTGGATGACGTTCTCTGCCAGCCGGAGTGGGCCGCCGAGTTCGATCGAAAATGTCGCCAGCTGGCCCCCGGCTTCACGTCTCTCCAGTATCGCTGGGGGGCACTCAAACTCCGCAAGCATGCGAAAACAGCCCGGACGCGGGGGGGGGTCCTGCGACCGCCCGGCAGCCTGGGTCCGCCGGAATCTCTCCAGACGATCGATCTGAGACAGCTTCCCGGAACCCAGGGTGTCTATGTGCTGGAGGATGCAGATCGAAACAGCCTCTATGTCGGTGCTACCCATAACCTGAAGGATCGCCTGACGCGACAGTTTGACAAAGACCGCCAGCACGTCTGGAAGCAGTGGGGAAGCGATCTGACGGTTCAGACGCTCTCGATGCCCTCGGCTGAGTCGGACATGCTCGCCTGGCAGAGTTGTTTTGCCCGTCGCTGCCAGCCCCGAATGAACTTTCGCGAACTCGCCAGTGCCTAGTCGGAGTTGCAGCCGGCTATTCGGCGAGCGACATCGAACTGACCTCGAAGTAGTGGCTGCTGAGGTCAAGTCCCAGCGTCGAGAGCAGGTTTGGGACCGGGCGGTTGTTTGTGTTGGAAACCGGAAAGCAAACGGTCACGCGAATTTCATTGGTTTCCAGGGTATTTGGTCCGGCAGCCGTACAGGGAATGGTATTGTTTCCCCGCTCGACGTCTGCAGAACCTTGCCGCTCAATGACAACCAGGGCATCGTCCGTCCCGTTCGTCCCGGTGGTTGAAAAGGAGAGTCCTAGAATTGCCAGGTACTCTTGCACCTTCGCGGCCACATCGTCGTTGTCGGTGTTCTGAGCGGCCTCACGAGCCCCGGCAATGGCGGACGCCGTTACGATCTGATCGACAGCCATAACGATCGTGAACTCGACAATGGCGACGGTAGCGATGGTCAACAGCATCACGCAGAGGATCGCCTCCAGGATGATCACACCGCCCCGGCGCGTCGCCGCCGTCTGCCGACTGTGACGCGAGATATTTCTCTGCCTCAACATGCACGGGCCTCGTGGGGGGGTCACCGATTCCGTTCCAAAGTTTGCGACTTTGGGCGCAAACTGAACATATCACCAGACATCAAGTAACGCCCGGAGTGTTTCTGTTTGTTACCACTTGTGTCAACGAACGGCGACAAGCCCAGACGGTCAGACCCATAGATCTTTCCCCTGGGGCGTGCCGCGATGTCTGTCAGAAGTGAACTGCACGTTTTGTGCCGATCGCGGACTGGGCAGCAACCCGAACTGCGAATTGCGGGAGCCATTTGACACGCCGGAAATCTTGCCA
>CALJUK010000123.1 GCA_937975745.1 uncultured Planctomycetaceae bacterium
CCGTGAGGTGCCGACCGAGGGAGGGGCCCGCAGCCTGCTGAACGAGTTGCGGCAGATGTTCGACATGGTTGTCGTCGACTCGTCACCGATCCTGCCCGTGACCGACTCACTGCTCATCGCCCCCGAAATGGACGGTATCGTCTTCTCCATTCGCCGCGATGTCAGCCAGTACGGAAAGGTTGCAGCGGCTTACCGCCGCTTGGCCATGCTGGGTGCCAACGTCCTCGGCAGCGTTGTGATTGGCTTGGACGACGGTGGTTTCGGATCGAGCTATGGTTCCCGTTACCGCTACCGATACAACAACGCGTACCACTACAACACGCCCGTGAGCGGTTCTCCGGAAGATCAGGTTGAGTAGAGGCATCTCGATGGACATGAAGCGAGCAAAACTTTCCAGAATGCAACTGGCTGCCACGGTCTCCGCCTGCGTTCTGCTGCTGGCTGCGGGAGTCGTCCAGGGCCTGAGCATCAATCGCTGGGGAGCTGGTTCCGAGTTGCAAGACGCCGCCAAACGAATGCAGCAGATACCTGCGGCATTCGGCGAGTGGTCAAGCGAGGAAATGACCATTCCCGAAGACCAGGTCGAGCAGGCCGAAATCTACTCCTACCTTTCGCGGCGTTACGTTCACCGTTCGACAGGCAACTCGGTTGCGATCTCCCTGGTTGTCGGCCAAGCGGGCCCCATCGCAGTGCACCCGCCAACAGCCTGCTTCGTCGGAGCTGGCTGGTCGCTACCGGAGGCCCCAACCGAATTCAATGCGCAAGTCGGCAAGGGAAATACAGATTCCCTGGGCCAATTCTCGGTCGGTGACTTTGCCCGCAACCATGACGCCATTCCTGAATTCATGCGGACATTTTGGGCCTGGTCCGCGGATGGCCACTGGATGACACCAGACAATCCGCGGTTTGAGTTCGCGCGGTCTCCTTATCTCTACAAGCTCTACGTCTCACGCAGCATGATCCGCTTGGGCGATCCGATCGAAGACGACGTGACGGTCTCCTTCCTGAGGGAGTTCCTGCCAATCGTCGAGCAAACATTGTTTCCACACGAGAAGACATAATCTGCACAGTTGTCAGAGCGGGCGGTTTCGTTTTTTTGTAGACCGGTTTCGTTTTCTTGTAGACAGGGATGCGGGCTGACAATTCGATTCTTGGATTGGTCACGGACAAGCCATCGAGTCTCTCCATTTGCAGTTCTGTCCGGGGCGATTGACGATTCATACGCCCTAACACGCGGTGAACGGATTCTAAATGACTGATCGGGACATCTCCTCGCCTCGGCCTTCGTTATCGCGACGGGAGACTCCTGATGAGTCCAAACCGACAGGCGAAAATCCAAATATGAGCGCCGGAACCTTCCGACACTTCGATTCGGCACGGCCATCCACAGCTGGCGCGGTGGATGGGGTTGGTCCTGCGTCCGAGCCAGTCGGGCCGATCCGCTTCATTACTCCCGCGGCTGGCTGGTACGTGGTGGTCAAGGCCTTGGTAGACTTCATGCTGGCCATCGTCTTGACGATCACGCTGCTGCCGGTCGTGCTGCTTGCTGCTGCCATCATTCGGCTCACAAGCCGTGGTCCAGCGTTCTATGTGCAGAAGAGACTTGGACTGCACGGCAAAGAGTTCCACGTCATTAAACTTCGCACGATGGTGCATAACGCCGAAGCACTGACCGGTCCAACCTGGGCACAACCGAACGATTCACGCGTGACTCCGTTCGGCAATATCCTCCGCTCGACACACATCGACGAATTTCCGCAGTTGGCCAACATTCTGCTCGGCCAGATGAGCCTGATCGGTCCGCGGCCAGAACGCCCCGAATTCTCGAACCGACTCGTGGAAACGTTTCCGCACTATTACAACCGACTGGCGGTTAAGCCTGGCATCACCGGACTTGCGCAGGTGAAGCTCCCACCGGACAGCTCAGAGGAAAGTGTCCGCCGGAAACTGCTGCACGATTTATACTATGTCCGCCATGTTGCCCCCTGGTTGGATGTCCGCATCCTCTGCTTGACCGCAGTGCAATTCATCGCATCGCTTCTCACCTGCTGCTGGGAGCTGATCCGGCTGCCCAACACGGACGAGGTGAACCTGCAGATCAGCAACCTGATGCGAGACGAGGCGGACGACGTTGTCAAATCGCTCCTCGACTGTGAGCCTCCCCCACGATCGCCAGCGCGTTCGGGAAGATCGGATTCGTAGGCCATGACCATCGACATGGAGATGGGCGTGACTGTCAGCCCGGAGTCAGCAGCCATTGACTCCAGCGAAAGTCCGTCCGTGGCGACCGACGGAACAGCGAAGCGAGTCCTCAACGCCTTCACAGTGGACGTCGAAGACTACTTCCAGGTGTCGGCATTCGAGGGAATCGTCAAGCGGTCCCAATGGGAGACGCACCACTCACGAGTTGTCACCAATACGCACAAACTGCTGAAACTGCTCGAGCAACACCAGACGCGGGCAACCTTCTTTGTGTTGGGCTGGGTTGCTGACCGTTATCCGCAACTCGTCCGCGACATTGACGCCGCCGGCCATGAGATCGGCTGTCACAGTTACTGGCATCGTCTTGTTTACGACCTCACGCCTGATGCGTTTCGCGACGACGTCCGACTGTCGCGCGACGTGCTGCAGCAGATCCTTGGACGTTCGGTCACGGCTTACCGGGCTCCCAGTTTTTCGATTACTCAGCGATCGACGTGGGCATTGGATATTCTTGCCGACGAAGGATTCACCTTCGACTCGAGCATTTATCCGATCTACCACGACCGCTACGGCATGCCCCAAGCCGAACGTTTCCCCCATGTCCTTGAGACGCAGTCCGGTTCGCTAACGGAGTTCCCCCCGGCTGTTCTTCGTTTGACGGGCGTGAATCTGCCGGTTTCGGGTGGCGGCTACTTTCGACTCTATCCAGTTCAGTTCAGCGCATTTTGCCTTGGACAGATCAATCGGACCACTCGGCAGCCATTTATCTTTTATGTCCACCCCTGGGAACTCGACCCGGAACAACCAAGGTTCCAGGCAAAGTATTTGACGCGATTTCGACACTACACAAATCTGAACACGACCGAGCGAAAGCTTGCCGCATTGCTGAAGCGGTTCCAGTTTGGCGCTGCTGAGGAAGCCGTCTGTCGAGGCAATCAACCAGACGGTTGTCCGCCGTTGAAGACCATTCGCCTTGATCCTGGCTCGCCCAAGCCTCTCTCGGACGCGCACGCCCCTCACATCCGCTGAACTGGCCTCGTTTACTGCCGCGGCTGCGAGCGCAGATCACCTGATCGCTGTGAGTGGCATTTCCCCAGACACGCGGCATCCGAAAAAGTGGCATTCAAAACCGTTTTCATCCCATTCCGAATCTGATTTCCGATGTCTCACAATCAGCTGTCCGCGCAGACACCAGTGCCCGCATCCGTCGATGCGTCGGACACCGACGGATCCACGGACATGCCGTTCGTTTCGGTGCTGGTTCCGGTCCGCAATGAGGAACGGTTCCTCACAGCGACTCTGGACCAGCTGCTGTATCAGGACTATCCAACCGATCGATACGAAGTCATTGTCGCGGATGGTTGCTCGACGGATCGCACGGTTGAAATCGTGCATGAACGACAGCAAGAGGCACCACACCTGACACTAGTGGAGAATCCTGGACGCTGGTCGAGCGCCGGCCGAAACGCCGCGTTGCGGGCGGCCCGGGGAGAATACCTGGTCGTCGTCGATGGCCACTGCCAACTCGATTCTCGCAACTATCTGCGCCGACTTGTCAGCGCCTTCGAACGAAGCGGTGCCGAGACGCTCGGTCGGCCACAACCACAGCAAGTCGATCAATCCAGTCTTCTGCAGCAGGCCATTGCAGCGGCTCGTGAAAGTTGGCTCGGACACCACTCCAGCTCGTTCATCTATTCCGGAACAGAACAGATCGTTCCTCCCCAAAGCGTTGCCGTCGCCTATCGTCGCAAGGTCTTCGAGCATCTGGGCGGGTTCGACCCGAATTTTGATGCCTGCGAAGACGTCGAGTTCAACCATCGAGTGGCAGCAGCCGGATACCGCTGCTTCTTCACTCCGACCATCGAAGCCCGCTACTTTCCTCGCCAGTCCCTGCGAGGCCTGTTTCGCCAACTGTCCCGCTACGGGCGTGGACGAGTTCGGCTATGGAGAAAGCATCCCGAGACGTTCTCGCTATCGTCGTTCGTCCCAGCTGCTTTCCTCCTCTTTGCCGTCATTTTGGGACCGCTTGCGGCATTGATCAATTCCTCCTTGGCCCTCGGGTATGGTGCCGTCATAGGTATT
>CALJUK010000124.1 GCA_937975745.1 uncultured Planctomycetaceae bacterium
CCCCTCGGCCGACAATCAATTCGACAGGCCAGCGGCTGCTGGCGACGCCGCGCGTCTGTTCGAGTTCTTCCGGAGTCAGCTTCTTCTTGGCTCGCAACTCGGCAGCCGCCTGATTGAGAGTAATCCCGGGATCGGGTTCGACTGTGTGATTCCCCTGGAAGTTGAGTCCCAGGAAAACTGGCGTGGGCTGGTCGGTCTTCGGCCGGTAGACCAGCATCCGCATGCTGGGTCCGTCCGATCTCGCGCCGAATCGAATCAGAATCTCCTGCCGAATGGCCTTCCCGCCCACAGCCTCCTTGTCTTCCGGCAGCTCCGTGAATGTCAGCTGCACCGACTGGTGAGGGCGTCGGCCGTAAACATGCTTGCGGAAGAGTTCCAGCAACTCGGGCCGCCGCCGCTCTTTCCACGTGGCCGCATCCAATACCGGCGAGCCATCACTCATTACTAAGGGATCGGGCAGCGTGTACTGTGGAACCTTGGACTCGTCGTAGTTGAAACCCTTGGGCTGCGCAGACAGGGTTCCACACACGCCCAGGACGCATGCCACCGTTACGGCAGCCATTCGAGTCATTGTCCGCATTCGAACGCCTCGCGGTTCAGGAGAGATTACCGGTTCAGCTCGCCATTCGGGCAGGGCATTACGTTGTCAGTTCGGACAAGGGACCCGTGCTATCGCCGAAGCTCAGCACGTCGCCGCCAAATCGCTGCAACATCGACAGGTACAGATTATTCAGCGGCGTCTCGTGCTCGTACTTGATATGGCGTCCCGTCTCGACACCTCCGCCGCGGCCAGCCAGCAGGATCGGCAAGTCGTGGTGATGATGCCGGTTGCCGTCGCCAATGGCACTGCCATAAGTGATCAAGCAGTGATCGAGCAGAGTCCCTTCCCCCTCGCGAACTGATTTGAGCTTGTCGAGGAAGTAGGCGAATTGCTCAATCAAGAATTTGTCGATCCGCTTCAGCTTGGCGATCTTGTCCTCGTCGTCGCGGTGATGCGACAACTGATGATGTCCTTCGGCCACGTCGACCATTTTGTAGCTGCGGTTATCACCTGCATTGGCCAGCATGAACGTGCTGACCCGCGTCGTGTCGGTCTGAAAGGCCAGGACCAGCAGGTCGTACATCAGACGGACAGGTTCGCGAAAGTCGCTGGGGATTTGGTCTGGAACCTTGAAGGCCGGTTTCGCGGCCGGCTTCCGCAACTCCTGGGAACGCTCGATACGAACTTCCAGCTCGCGAACACTGGTGAAGTATTCGTCGACCTTCTGCTGGTCCGTTTTGCCGAGACGCTTGCGGAGCTGCTCGGCATCGCGGCTGACCAGATCGAGAACACTTTTGCGATACAATTCGCGCCGCTTGCGTTCCTGCTCGTCTCGGCCTCCCTCGCCGAACAGCCGATCGAAGACCAACTTCGGGTGAATCTCTTTGGCCATCGGTGTCGTCGGGCTTTTCCACGAGACATTCGACGAATACGCACAGCTGTAACCCGAGTCGCACTGGCCCGCGTTCCGGCCGGCGGAAGTCCCCAGCTCCAGGGAGGGCAAGCGGGTGAGACCGCCCCGTTGCTCGGCAGCAATCTGATCGACCGAAATGCCGGCTCGAATGTCGGCCCCGCTTGTCTTGACCGGGTGCACACCGGTCAGATAGGTGGCAGCACATCGGGCGTGATCGCCAGGGCCGTCCCCTTTCGCCCGAGCGTTGTCCTGTGCCAGGCCGGACAACACAAGGAAGTCCTTCTTGTGGGCCGCCAGTGGCTGCAGCGTTTCGGACAGCTGGTAGTCCGGACCGACATCCTGCGGATCCCAGGCCGGCTTAATGACGCCGTTCGGGATGAAGACGAAGCCCAGACGCGTGGGAGGCTCACTCTGCGTGGCGGCGGCCGACGCTCGCCCGGCCATCGACTCCAACCAGGGAAGTGCCACCGCCGTTCCCATCCCACGCAACACTGTCCGACGCGAAAGTGGAAATGTCATTGCGTCCGCTCCTCTCCCCTTCTCATCTGGAAGGGTTCACTGCGTACAATCTCGATCACGAGTGTCGAGAATTTGTAGTCGTCCTCGGCCAGCGCATCGACAATGCGATCGACGGCACACGAATCATAATACTCCAGACCGCGGCCGATGGCGTAGGTCAGCATCTTTTCGGACAATGCCCGGGCAAACTGCCTCTCTCTTCCTCGCAGGATCTGGATCAGTTCCAGTGGCCCCGAGAACTTCTCACCCGTCGGCAGCACTCCCGTGGTATCCAGCGGTTTGCCCCGCTCCTGTTCACGATATCGACCGATCGCATCGAAGTTCTCCAGTCCGAAGCCCAGCGGGTCCATAACCTTATGACAACTCGCGCAAGCCGGATCCTTCCGGTGCTGTTCCAACTGCTCACGCAGCGTCGCATCGGGATTGGCGGCAGTTGTCTCTTCCAGGCTCGGGACATTCGGCGGCGGATCGGGCGGAGGCGACGACAGCAGGTTGTCGAGAACCCATAGTCCCCGCTTCACAGGAGACGTTCGCGTCGGATTCGACGTGATGGTCAGCACGCTGGCCTGCGTCAGGACACCGGCCCGTGGAGTCCCATCGAGACTGACCATCTGGAACTCGCCGTCGTCTGTCCCTTCAAACGGCTTGCCGCTGTAAAAACTTGCCAGGCGGTCATTCGTGAATGTGTATCGTCCGTCGAGGAAATCCAGGATGCTGCGGTCTTCCCGCATCACGTGGGAAAAGAACAGTTCCGTTTCGCGACGCATACTCTGACGGAGCGCATCGTTGAATTCCGGAAACTGCTTCGGATCCGGCGTGACGTCGTCCAGATTGCGAAGATTCAACCACTGGCCACCGAAGTTCTTGACCAGCTGATCAGACTTCGGATCGGCCAGCATTCGCGCGACTTGTTCCTTAAAGACATGGTTCCGGCGAAGAGTTCCCTGCCTCGCCAACTCGAATAGTTCCGCGTCGGGCATGGTCGACCACAGGAAGTAAGACAACCGGGAAGCCAACTCCCACTCGCTGATGGACTGTCGTCGCATCGGATCGTCGGGTGCTTCCGAACGCTCAATCCGGAACAGAAAGTGTGGCGACACCAAAGCGGCCTGGACTGCCAGGCGGAGCCCTCCTTCAAATGGTTCCCCTTGTTCCATGCCAAAGTCAACGATGCTGGCGATCTCGTCGACTTCGCCACTTGTCACGGGCCGTCGCCAGGCTCGCTCCAGGAACGGACGGAGAATCTTCTGAGCACACTCCGTGGGAGACAGCGATTCGTCCGGAGTGCAGGTCACCAACTGGCGGGGCGATTCGGGCAACTCATGCGGGCGGACATCGAGCGGGACATCGAAGGTGAACTGGCCGATGTAAAGGTTACGGTCCCGGTCCCCCTCGGGGCCTTTCGGGTTGTAATAGTCGTTGGTGAACGTGGCTTCGAACTGATGCTGCCCCGCCGTCAGCGATAAACGGTGCTTGTACTCGCCGACCGCGTTCTGATCGGCCAGAACGTCAAACACTTCGACCTTCTGCTTGTCGACGGTGAGTTCCATGCGGGCCGGTTCGTCGCCGGCCTGTTGACCAGCCGCTTCAATCCGCAGTTCATACTCGCCGTCACGCGACGCCTCGAAACTGCCAATGACCGATCCCCGTGAGGGCAAACCATACATCCCGTAGGAACCCAACTTGGCCGACCCGGTCCCTTTGAGTTGTTTCCCCTTTTTCACCACCGGTTTTACTCCCGGCGGTCGCCCCACAACAATGGCTGCGGCAGCGACCTGTTCGGCGGCGTCGAGGTATTTTTCGAGCAGCAGCGGCGGAAGCGTGAGGACGTCGCCAATGTTGTCGAAACCGTAGCCGACATCGTCAGACGGGAACGAGTCGGCCGGTGTTATCGTGACTCCCAACAGATCGCGAATGGTGTTGTTGTATTCGTTGCGGTTCAGGCGGCGGATCGTCACCCGCCCCGGATCGCGATCGACCGAGCAGTCGACATAGAACAGCGTCTTATCCAGCCACTGGGCGATTGCCGTGCGCTCTTCGGCCGTCGGTTGGGGCTCGTAGTCGGCCGGAGGCATCGCCTGGATCTCGATCCGGTCCAGGACGCCTTCCCACGTCTTGCGTCTCGCCAGCAAATCCGACTCGTGTCGAGCCTTGTCCAATGCCAGCCCCGCTTCGGCCTCGTCACCCTGGTGACAGTCGAAGCAGTACTTCTTCAGGAACGGCTGAACCTTGGTCGGAAATTCGGACGGTTTCGGTTCCATAGGACTCGCCGCCGCCACACTGGAGAGTTGCAAGTTCGAGCTGGAATCGCTGCCGTGCGGACCGAATGATCCACGCTCGCCACGGAAAGCCGACACCGCAGCACCGAGAACGGCCGCCACGGTTGCACCGACCAACGCCCGTTTCACCAATCGCGTGCGCCCCATTCTCTCTGCGGCGGGTTTCGGCAGAGCGGGTTTCGGCGCGGAGGGCTGTTGTCGATCGCTACCAATTCGATCGCTACCGGTCCGCGAGGGGCTTTTCGCCGATGTGGGCCGATCAACGGCAGCTTGCGACTCGTGATCCCGTTCGCGAATACGGCGAATCTGTTCGGTTGTGGGGACCTGCAGCAGCTTTCCACAGTCCGGATTGGGGCACCGTCCCCGCTTTCCGGCGGAGCTTTCACTGACTCGGAACCGGATGCCACACGATTGACATCGAAGCGAAAACGACATGCGTCGACTCAGGTAAGAATCGGCGACCAGAAAGACCAGCAGTTCCGATACCCTCGCGGGCACAACCAGTCAGCCTGATCCAAAGGAGCGAGTTTGCCTGGTCTTCCAGCAGCGGTTCGCAGTCCCAATCTGCATCACCGACGGCAGACCAGAAGCATGTGGGGGGGGTTGGGAAAATCGGCGTTGCCTGTCGATTTATTGTACGACGGCACACGGGGGCTGTCCAGAACTGGATTTCCGGCAGAACCCCATCCGCTCCCAGGACATCGGACAAACAGTCTCGGAGAGCAGCGCAGCCCCCCAATCTCCCACTTCTGGTGGCGTCGGTTGCACGATTTCACACGAAGTGCGAATTACTTGTCCGACAGTAGACCACACTGCTTGAGCAGGGGTTCCGGGCTGGGCTCGCGGCCGCGGAAATCTTTGAAAATCTCCATCGGATGCCGACTTCCCCCCAGCGAGAGAACTGTGTCCCGGAACCGTTTGCCGACTTCCGCGATCGCAATGTCGTTGTCCAGCCCGACTTCTTCGAACGCACCGAAAGCATCGGCACTGAGAACCTCGGCCCATTTGTAGCTGTAGTACCCGGCGGCATAGCCTCCAGAAAAAATGTGCTGAAAGGCACACAGCGAACGATCTTCGGGAAGGGGCGGCAGAACGGACACCTTGGCGGCAATCTCACGCTGCAACTCGAACACACTCTGCTGACCGTTTGGATTAAACCGGGTGTGGAGGGCCATATCGGTCATGCCGAACAACAACTGCCGCAACATCATGCTGCCGGCCCGATAGGTCCGGGCACCGCAGATCTTCTCGAACAACTCTTCCGGCAGGGATTCGCCGGTCTGGTAATGGCTGGTCATGCCAAGCAATGTCGCACGATGGTAACACCAGTTCTCCATGAACGGACTGGGGAGTTCGACAGAGTACCATTCCACACCACTGATGCCGGGCGCATCGGCCTGGTAGCCAGTTGGCCGCATATGTTGCAGGCCATGGCCAAACTCGTGGAACAGCGTCTCGACTTCGCGAAACGTCATCAACGACGGCCGGTTACCGACCGGAGGTGTCGAGTTGCAGACCAGGTGTGCCACCGGAATCTGCAATTCCCCGCTGATCCACCGCCGGGAGAGGCAGTCGTTCATCCAGGCACCACCACGTTTGTCTTCCGGCCTTGAATACGGATCGAGGTAGAACGCAGCAATGGGCTGACCGTTGGCGTCGGCGATCTTGAAGAACCGGACATCCTCATGCCAGATCGGAGCCTCGCCGTCGGCCGGTGTCACCTTGATCGAAAAGATCCTCTCCACCAGATCGAACAAGCCCTGCAGGACATTCTTCAGCGAAAAGTAGGGGCGGAGCTCTTCATCGGTGAACTGGAAACGCTCTTCCCGCAAACGCTCTGCCCAAAAACCGACATCCCAGTTGAGAATCGGTTCGCTTTGTCCATGCGTCTTGGCGAACTCTTCAATCTCCTGTTGGTCACGGACGCCGGCATCCCACGACGCGGATCTCAGCGATTCGAACATATCCTCGACGGCTGCAACATCCGGAGCCATCTTGGTGGCGAGACTGACTTCGGCATAGTTGTCATAGCCGAGCAGTTGCGCCTGTTCTTTGCGCAATTCCAGAATCCGGGTGATGATCGGCGAGTTGTCCCATTCTCCCTCCGAGGCCCGGGTGATAAACGCTCGGTACATCTTCTCACGGAGCGGCCGCTGCTTGCAGTGCGACATGAACGCCGTAAAGCTGGGGCCGTCGAGCGTGAAACGCCACGGCCCCTTCTCGGCTGTCGACTCGGGTGTGTCTTTCTCCTTCTTCTGGTTGTAGGCGTGCGAAGCCAGTTCCAGGGCGCTGCTGGGCATTCCTTCGACATCGGCCGGGTTGTCGAGCGTCAGCGAGTAGGCCTTGGTCGCGTCCAGAACGTGGTTGGCGAAGTCCGTCCCTAACCGCGAGAGCTCCTGCGAATTGGTATTGAATTTCTCACGGACCTCACCTTGCAGACCAATGCCAGCCAGTTCTGCATTCAGCAGCCGATGTTCGACAATCCGCTGTTGCGTCTGAGTGAGGTTGCTCCATTCGTCTCCCTCACGCAGCTGCTTGAGCGCTTCATACAACGGCTGACTTTGGTTGGCACGCAGGCCGAACTTGACGACGTCATCCAGGACTGCTTCGTATGCCTTCCGCAAGTTGGGAGAGTTGCGCAAGCCGCACAAGTGACCGCCAGGCCCCCAACTGTGTTCGAAGGGAATATCCATGGCCTGCAGCGGACGCATCAAACCTTCCCAGGTCGGCGTCGCCGATTGTTCCAGAGCGGTCACGGTCCGTTCCGCGTCGGCCAGCACGTCGCGAATGGCGGGCTCGACATGTTCGGGGCGGATGCGATCGAACGGCGGAAGGCCGCTCGGTCGCGGGCGAGGATTCGTTCGAGGGGCGTCGGGCCCAGCTGTCCGTACGTCCCCATCAGGCGAAAGGCGACGCGGGTCGGCAGCGGGCTGCTCGGGCCGACGTTGAAGGCGAGGTCGCTGCAGATCAGAGTCCCGCTGGGAGGATGGAAGAAGAG
>CALJUK010000125.1 GCA_937975745.1 uncultured Planctomycetaceae bacterium
AGGACGTTATCCGATTCTGGTAGTCGGGCCAGCGATGAAGAAGCGGGTCGATCTCAGTGGCCAGGATTGGACCCAGTAACCAGATCGCCACCAGAATTGTGGTCACGAACAACATCAGCATCGACACGATGCTTGCGACGCGTGGGATGTGAAAGCGTTCCTGGCAGGTCGTCACGATGGGGTTCAATACATACGCGAGACCAAATGCGATCAGGATTGGCGTAAGAACACTGCGGAGCAGGTAGCCGATCACCAGTAGCCCGATGATCGAACTGATCCAGAAGATGTCCTGCACGACGGCATACTGCCAGAGATGGCGGCCGAAAAACTGCGTCGACGCGCCGTGCGAACCGTTCGCGGAAGTGGACTGATTCTCCGGCCTTTGGTCGTTATGGTCCGCCATGCAGTATCACCGTACTTCCCGAAAAACTGCCCGCATCATACGTTGGGCATTGGCGCAGTCGTCTTTCTGCAGAGACGAGAATACCACGGTACGCGGCAGGCGTCGAACCGTTTCCAACGCAACGAATCAGAAGATGGGCGTCGGACGCTTGGGGGACGGGGCGACGGCGGGAGTTGTGTTCTCAATGGGAGCAAATTCCCACTTCACCGGGTCGAATGCGAAGACCTGACCCGTTTCGAATTTGTATACCCAACCGTGGAGTTTGAGAGCACCGCGAGCCAGGGCGGCTGCGACCGCGGGGTGGGTCCGCAGATTCTCAAGTTGGACCAGTACATTCTCTTCGATCGTCAGCGTCAGTCGCTGTGGCTCCTCGGTCAGGTGCTGGTAGTTGTCTTCGACGATGCGCCGGGTGGCTTCCGCGTGCTTCAATAGCTCGCGGACTGCGGGCATTTTTTCGACCAACTCCGGGTGGATCAGGCCGGACATGGCACCGCAATGCGAGTGTCCGCAGATGATCACATCCTTCACGTTCAGGGCAGCGATCGCGTATTCGATCGTCGCCGCTTCACCGCCGAAAACCGACCCGTACGGAGGGACAATATTCCCCGCTGTACGCATGATAAACAGCTCTCCCGGCGACGTCTGCGTCAGCCGGTTTGGATCGATCCTCGAGTCCGAGCACGTGATGAACAATGCTAAGGGCTGTTGTCCTTCCACCAAAGTCTCGAAGAGTTTGCGGTCCCTGCTGAACGCGGTTCGCTGGAACTCATGGACCCCCTCGACGAGTTTTTGCATCGTTGGCTCCTCGGTCGGGAGAGATGCCACACGGAAACAGCAACCCTGTCTCCGATTGCAGCAAATCTTCACCAAACCGAAAGAATTCTATGCAATAAGTTGCAGGAAGTGCAAGTTGTTGCGTTCTATTGCGGAAGGTAGGCTCCGGATGAAAACTGTGGAGCGGTTACAACTCTCTTGGAAATGACGAGTTGTATTGCTTTAGCGCACGAGCACACAGACAGGCAACCGGGCGATCAAATCTGGTCGCCCGGTTGCCTGTTTCCGTAAGTGGGGGGTGGGTATCTCGCCGCAGATTCGGCGGGAAACTCCATATGGTCGGAGGGAACCTTAGAATGTGTAGACGCCCGGGATTGGGACGGGATAGAAACCGTTTTCGTCCGGCAGGACCGGCGGCTCGGCGTCCCAGGCAAAGTTTTTGGGCATCAAGTCCAGATCGGCGTTGAGCGCTTCTTCCCAGGTGACTGGCTTACCGGAGTAAGTCGCCAACCGGCCCATAATGGCTGTCAGCGTACTTTTGGCACCGTAGTCGGCCTCGTTGTATTCCAGACCATTGCGAATGGCGTGGAAAAGGTCGTCGTGCTCGATCTGGTACGGGTTGACCGTTTCTTCGCGGTCACCTTTGCGGGGGCGTCGGCTACCGCGGTCAGACCACTTGTCGCCTTTGATCGGCTCGATACTGGCGCCGCCGCTACTCGTGTCGGCCCGGCCTTCGGAACCGTCAAAGGCTTCCGCGACTTGGTTCCAACAGTTGCGAATATGCCGGCATTGGCTGTGCATCTGGGTTCCGTCTGGATAGACATACTCGACAGAGAAGTGGTCGAAAATCTGTCCGTACCGCTTGTCGGTTCGGACTTCGCGGCCACCCATTCCGTAACAGACGGCGGGATAGTCGTCCTTGAACCAGTTGCAGACGTCGAGGTTATGGATGTGCTGCTCGCAGATGTGATCGCCGCACAGCCATGTGTAATAGTACCAGTTGCGCATCTGGTACTCCATTTCGGACTTCGTTTGCTCCCGCGTAGCTCGTGGCTCCCAGACGCCGCCGCCGTTCCAGTAGCAGCGCATCGAGACAACCTTGCCGATGGCTCCGTCACGCAGACGCTGAATGGCTTCGATGTAGTGCGGCTGGTGGTGTCGTTGCAGTCCGACACCGACGGCCAGTTTCTTCTTCTTGGCCTCTTGGTTGGCTGCAAGAACCTTGCGGACGCCGGCAGGATCGGAGGCGACAGGCTTCTCCATGAAGACGTTCTTGCCGGACTTGACAGCCGCCTCGAAATGGATGGGGCGGAAACCCGGTGGAGTTGCCAGAATGATGAGATCGATGCCGCTGTCGAGCACCTGCTGATAGGCGTTGAACCCGACGAACTTATTCTCTTCGGCAACGTCAACTCGCTCGGGCGTGCCGCTGAAACTGGAAAGCAATGCCTTGTGACTCTTGTCGAGTTGGTCGGGAAACACGTCGCCCATGGCAACCAGCTTCACCTTGCCGTCGGTCGACAACGCCTGGGTGGCGGCACCTGTTCCTCGGCCACCGCAACCGACGAGACCGACTCGAACTGTATCGTCGCCGCTGGCAAAAGCCCCGGCCGACAGGCTGGCAGCCTGCAGTACACCGGCACCCAAGGCGGTTGTAGCGGAAGTCTTGAGGAACTGGCGGCGACCGGTCAAGGTGGATGGCTTCTCTGGCATAGTGTCTCTCTCTCGGTTGACGAGTTACAAAGCCTTGTGAATCGACGGCCTGATTCTTCCGATCTGCTCGGCCGGAGCTCTCGGACACAATCAGAGTGGTTTTCCGCATTGTCGGTCGGCATCCCATGTTCTGCAAGAAGCGAGCCGAGGAAAACAGTTGTCATGCGGCGAAACGCAACGGCTCCGACCCAACGGACAACTCGTCCACGGGCAGGCCGTTCACACCGCGAACAATGGTTGGCAGGCTAATTCAACCGCTTCTGAATTCGAGCGTGCGACGGCACGATGGGGTCTAACTGCATTGCATCGCGTGCTTCTTTCGAGGGAACCTCTAACGGTCGCACCAGTCGCATTCCCACGAAGATGGCGTCTGTGTGGTACCAGACGCTCTTGGGGATTTGCGGATCCTGGATCTTCCAGTCGGACGAGGACGGCATTCGGGCGGCACTCCGGAGAAACTCCGGTTCGTCGTACCACGATCCCCCCCGGACGACTCGCGGGTACTCGGACTTTGGCACGACCAGGGGATTGACCACGGGCTGCGGCTGGCCGGCGCGCTGGGTGTAGATGTCGGCAACGTATTGGTCGAGACACCATTCCGCCACATTCCCGTGGATGTCGTACAGGCCCCACGGATTTGGCTTCTTTAAGCCAACCTTGTGATAGCCTTCCGGGTCTTGCGAGTTGTTCCAGGACCACGCGTAGTCGTCAATGTCGTCCGGGTTGTCCCCGAAGGAGTAGGCCGTCGTGGTGCCGGCTCGGCAGGCGTATTCCCACTCGGCCTCGGTTGGTAGGCGATAGTAGTGTCCTGTCTTGGCCGACAACCACTTGCAGTACATCTTGGCTGCCAGTTGCGTCATGGAAATCGCCGGAAAGCCATCGTGTCCCATGTCGAATGTCATGTCGGTGTAAGGGGGCGTTGGTCGGGTGACTGCGTCGGAGAGTTGATCCCGGTCGGTGGTGGATGTCTTGGTGAT
>CALJUK010000126.1 GCA_937975745.1 uncultured Planctomycetaceae bacterium
TCGACCGGCACCCGACGACGTTCTTCCAATGCATGTGGAACACCTGCTGGTGGTATGACAATCCGTCGGCAGGCCAGCATTATGAGCGCCACGAACACGAAACCGGGCAGCGCAGTCATCCTTGGCAAAAACACAGAGAGCATTCGCTTTCGCATCAGATGGAGCTCTGGTTGAAAACAAAGTCGGCATGGACACCTGAATTCTTTTGGCTACGAAGTTTACGTCCGCCATCAGAACCAATTGGCTATGGTGCCAGTCTGATCATTCCGTTGCCAGATGATGATGAAGTCGTTACTTGCTGGACTTCTGACGCGCGTGAGATCTTCACGGGTGGAAACTCGTTGATTGCATGGGATGCTCTTACGGGGCGGTGACTACGGGAATGCACGAGTGCGAAGATGAGGATTTGTGACGTCGCACTCAGTTCTGATGATTCACTGCTGGCCGTGGCTTGTCGAATCAACGGATTCCGGGTCTATCACGCGCGTGAGCTGCACTTACTTCAGCAACGCCGGCCAGCACTGGAATTTGGTGAAGCGCGACACGTTGCCTGGATGGAGGACAACCGAGTCTTGACTGGAGTCACTGACAACGGTGATTGTCTGGTCTGGGACGTGACAAGCGGGAAACTCCTTCAAACAGTCCAGCGCACACAAAACACGGCACCTCGCTCGACGGCTCTTGCTGCGAATGGCCGTGTGGCGGCTGCTTTCTATTCGAACCGATCGACATCGACTCCGACGCCGTTTCAGCACCTGGCAAGAAAGATCTACGCATATTTCGAGGAACGATCGACCCGCCACGACAACGACGTTGCCCCTCAATTCGTCATTAACAGACTATCACGCGATACGTGCGAATCCCGAGCGCCTTCTACCGAATTCTACACAGCATCGGATGCTTCCGCACTGTCACCGGATGGCATGCTTGTTGCATTCCTGTCGCGAAAGGACGAGGAGACCAGCGTGCAACTGTGGGATACGCAGATCGGAAAGAGATACAAGCAGATTAGAATTCACAAGTCAAAAGAAGAACCAACCAGGTTCTGCTTTTCATCGAGTGGTCGTTTCCTCGCAGTACTAACACGTCATTCGTTGCTGGACATCTGGGACACGAACGACACATCCCGCATTGCCTCAATTGCAGTTCCCCCTGGTGACACAGCCTCAGCGTCGTTTTCTCCTCACGATTCACAAATCGCTTACTTCTCGTCAGAGCAACGAGAACTACGAGTTTACAGCATCACAGATACAATTAACCCGCCTGCATTGATCGGTCATGCCGACGTCCTCTTAACCCTGGACGGTTCCTTTTCCGCAACACCTTACTCGCGGGGTATTCGCGAAATATGCGTGGCACCTGATGCCCCACTCTCGGCGACCTACGCTGGGGACGAAACACTGCAGATATGGGATCTCCGCTCCGCCAAGCTCCGCGGGTGGTCGCGTGCATGGTCGTGGGACTTTAAATCTCGATCGATTGGCTCGGAAGGAGACACGTTGATCAGGCTTGCCGCCCACAAAGACCTCGTTGCAATTGCGGTGACGAAGATCACCTCAGATGGAACGGACGCGGGAATCCAGATTTACTCTGCGCACACCGGAGACCGTTTGAAGACTGCGCTTGGTTTCGACCGCATTGATCACCTATCTTTTGTCGACGATGGAAGTAGGCTATTGTTCAACAAACAGTGGGTGCTCAGCCTAGGGCCCCCTGATGACATCAAGCCGTATGAGGACGTGCACATCTCCGATGCGCCTCTGGACGACGACCAGCGGTTTGAGATTCGCAATCGGACATTGTCCTGTTACGGCAGTCAGTCGAAACGTGTCGCGGCATGGCTGCCTCACGTGGATCTTGCCCGGCGCTTTGAGAAAGCGGAGCATGACTGCATCGCCTTTGCAGACAGATTCAACTTCGGAGCAGCCCGTTTAGAGTGTGCTCTTCCGAAGGAGTTGCCGGCTGACCTGCCTGAGACACGCATTGATCCGGCGGACATCTGGCAGTTCAAGAAACACTGGTACAGGTGGGATCGCAACAACGATCTGTGGGTATTGGACCACGAAGCAGTCCAATTGAAGGACGTTCTATACGGTCTTGGGATGAGCCTGATGCTCATGGCATTGTCTATTGTCCCGATAGTAGTGGGCGGATGGATCCTCTGGCTGATCTGGGGTGGAATCGGGCACCTATTCGGCATCGGAAGCATCTTTCAGCGAATCATCGCAGCGATCGTCTGTGCAGCATTGATCGCTGTTATCGCAAGATACGGGATCGCTGAGCTCGTCGCTCTTCTGAGACGAAATCAAACGCCGATGCTGAGTCTTCGTGCGGAAGGCTTTTCGAGGCGGGGACCAGTCGTGGGTGTTCTAACATTGAGTCTGTTCATTACGAGTGCAGTATTCGTCTACCGCTGGAATCTGAGCTTTGGGGATTTGATGCTGTGGATTCTTCTACCATTGACGATCGTTATCGTCATATTTGGCGCACTAATCTGTGTTCGCTTGAGAGTCCAGGACCGTCGGAACAAGAGAGACCACACGTCCACGCCGTCCATGGAACGAGACCTGTAGGAGTCACCGGTCGTCAAGATGATCTTCGACCTCGTCAAAGACTTCGCCAAAGTGCTGGACGCGATGCCGGACCGGCATCCACGGCAACGGATTCTGAAGCTGCTGGACGAGGCGATCCGCCGGGACGTGCACTTCATCGACCGGCATCCGACGACGTTCTTCCAGTGCATGTGGAACACCTGCTGGTGGTACGACTGCCCGGAGGCGGCGGGGCACTATGTTGAGCCGGAAGGAGGATGTAATGAGCCGCCACCGTGGGAGAACAAGTTCAAGTTGTCTGATTTTGTGTCGGACTGGCGACGCACCAAAGAGAGTCGCGAAAAAAACGGCCGTCCCTGGATTCGCTCGCTGCGGCCTCCTCCTGTTCATCTCGGCGCGTCTCAAAGGGCCGTCCTCCGTGGCCATGAGCTGTTCGTCAACAGTCTGATGTTTTCCCCGGATGGAAAGCGGATCGTCAGCGGCTCGCTCGACAAAACAATTCGGGTGTGGGACACCGAAACGGGTGCCCAGTTGCATTGCCTTTCAAGCTTACATGATTTGGTCGGTAGCGTGGCTTTTTCATCCGATGCACGACAGGTAGTCGGCCATTGTGTGGACAAATCCGTGCGGGTGTGGGACATCGAGATGGGTGCCGAGCTGCGAAGGTTCACGGGGCATGCCGCCAAAGTGTGGAGCGTTGCGTTTTCGCCGACCGGCAGGTTTGTGGCAAGCGGTTCGGAGGACGCGTCGGTACGGGTATGGGACAGCGAGACGGGTTCAGAGCTCTCGCGGCTACTGGGCCATCGTGAGACTGTCGGCAGCTTGGCATTCTCACCGGACGGCCAGAGTTTGGCCAGCGGCTCGTGGGACCATACGGTGCGAGTATGGAACATTGCGACGGGTGAGGAAGTCCAAACGTTCCGGGGCCATACAAAGATGGTCGATTGCATGGTGTTCTCACCGGACAGCCGGCGTGTAGTCAGCGGTTCTTCGGACAAGACCCTGCGAGTCTGGGACGTCGAAACGGGGCAGGAACTCCAGCAATTCCCACCGGATACCTGTGGCGTCCAAAGCGTGGCATGTGCGCCGGACGGCCGGCATGTCGCCAGCGGCTCGTTGGACGGCGTGGTACGCGTATTTGACGTCGAGACAGGCGCCGTAATCCGACAGTTCCGAGGGCATGAAATGAGAGTTGACGTTGTGGCGTTTTCACCGGACGGCCGATCTGTGGTCAGCGGTGCGTCCGACAACACGCTGCGTGTCTGGAATTGCGAGTGGCATTCCGAACCGCGGCAGCTTCTGGAGCATGAAGGCA
>CALJUK010000127.1 GCA_937975745.1 uncultured Planctomycetaceae bacterium
CGTCTTGAGCAACTGGACCAAGTGCTTCAAGAGGTCTTCGGTCGCCCGAATCTTGTGGACCGCTTTTGGACCGGTGAGAGCGGCGATCCGGCGGACACCCTTGGCGACAGGTTCTTCGGCGATGATTTTGCACATGCCAACTTGTCCCGTATTGGTCAGATGGGTTCCACCGCAGAATTCGCGGCTGAACTCTCCCATGCTGACGACACGAACGCGGTCCGGATATTTCTCGCCGAAGAGGGCCATCGCTCCCAGTTTTTTGGCATCTTCGAGGTTCATGACGGCCGTGTCGATGGCAGCCCCCTCCGCGATCCGCTGATTGATAATGTCCTCGACCTGGCGGATCTGCTCCAGTGTCAGGCTGGTACCGTGGGCAAAGTCGAACCGCAGGGCATCATCTTCGACCTTCGAGCCACGCTGCGTGGCGTTCCGGCCGATGACCTCGTGCAGAGCGTGGTGCAGCAGATGCGTGGCGGAGTGGGCCCGGCGGATACCTGCCCGGCGGTTGGCATTGACGACGGCATGGGCCGACTTGCCGACTTGAATCTTGCCCCGCTTCAAGTGGCCGATGTGCAGGATCAGGTCCCTGTCCTTCTGCGTATCGAGCACCTGGAATTCGAAATCCTCTCCGGCGAGCGTTCCGAGGTCTCCCACTTGACCACCGGCTTCGGCGTAGAAGTGGGTCGTGTCTACCACGAGTCCCATGGTCAGCGTCCGGCCGACTTCCTCCAGCTGGTCGACCAGGACCTTCTCGGCAATGATGCCCACCACGGAGCCATCTGCCATGGTCGTGTCGTACCCGAGGAAAACTGTCGGGCCAGAGGTCTTCCGGATGGCGTCGAGCGGACCTTCGGACATCACGGAATCGAGCAGCGTGACATTCCGGCTGATTCCTTCGTGCGCGGCCATCCGCTGCTCGAATCCCTGGCGATCGACTTCGAGATTCCGCTTCGCCGCCAACGATTCGGTCAGTTCGACGAGGAACCCTTCCTGAGTGTGCAGTGTGAAGGCGTCTTCGCCGGAGATCACACTGCTGCCCGACTTGGCAGCCGCTTCGACGCACCGCTCGAAGTGGTGCAAACCCCGCTCAATTGTGCTGAGAAACTGGGTTTCCTCCTCGTGGATAATCCCCTGGACGCTCTTGACCGTCTCGCTCAGTTCGGGGTAGGGGGTCCGCATGATTTCGACAACCGCGGGGACGAGCGTGGAGAGAAACGGCTCGTCACGGCCGAGGAGGTAGCCTTCCAGCACAGCCCGCCGCAGCAGCTGCCGGACGACGTACGATTCTTCCTGTTTGTCGGGGGCCACCCCTTCGTGGATGCAGAATGTGACGGCGCGGACATGGTCGGCAATCCGGCGGATAGCTCGACCGTGGGGACTGTCGAATTCGTATTTCACGCCGACGGCATCACCGGCTGCCAGGCAAAGACGCTTGAGTGTGTCGATCTCGAAGTTGCTGACGACCCCCTGCATGACGGACGCCATCCGCTCCAGACCCATGCCGGTGTCGATGTTCTTCTTGGGGAGTGGGCGGAGATTGTCGGGCGGATCGCCCACGCGGTTAAACTGGGTGAAGACCAGGTTCCAGATTTCAACTTCCTTCCCGCCACCCGGGGGATGGTAGAAGATTTCGCTGCAGGGACCGCAGACCCCATCCGGACCCTGGCTGGGGGCACTGGCGGGCCAGAAGTTTTCGTCTTCGTCCAGGCGTGCGATCCGGTCGGTCGACAGGCCGACCTCGTCCTTCCAGATGTTGAACGCTTCTTCGTCGAAACCTTCGGACCCTTTGTAGACGCTGACCGTCAGGCGATCGGGATCGATCCCCATCCACTGCTTCGATGTCAGCCACTCCCAGGCCCAGAGGATGGCCTCGCGTTTGAAGTAGTCGCCAAACGAAAAATTCCCCAGCATCTCGAAAAACGTGTGGTGGTAAGCCGTCATACCGACGTTCGAGATGTCACCCGTACGGAGACACTTCTGGCAGGTCGTGGCCCGCGAGAACTCCAGTTTGCCGATCCCCAGGAACTGCTCTTTGAACTGATTCATTCCGGCCGGCGTGAACAGGACGGTTGGGTCGTCCCGCGGAACCAGGACGTCGGAGGGGCGGCGCGTGCAGCCTTTGGACTCGAAGAAGGACAGGTAGCTCTCGCGAATATCGTCGGTCTTCATAGCAATAACCGTTGGAGTGATGACGAGGGAAGGTTCGACTACGGATTTCAGGTGGGGCGGTTCTCAGCGGGCCGGCAGTGTGACCTGCCGGTTGTCGACCAGTTCGAGTTGAACGGGAGCGTCGGCCGACCGAACAGCTGTTTCAAACTCGGACGGTGTCTTCACGCTGGTCCCTTCAACCTTCGCGATGAAGTCTCCCGGTTGTAGCCCGGCGCGCGCTGCGGGACTTTCGGGAGACACCGCAAGAACAACCACCGCTGAATGGTAACGATATGGATACTGAAAGTAACGTTCGCGGCCGGTCGGAAAATCGACCGTCAGGCCTCGCCAGGGTTGGAACCGGGCCGCAGTTGCGATGATCCGCTCGTCGTCGAGGACGGGCCATTTGCCCAGGTCAACGGTGACATCTGTCAGGGACCGGGTCGTTTCCCGCCAGACTCGCAGTTGGACCTGGGCGGAAGGTCCGAGCACCGCAATCTCCCGCATCAGGTCGCTCGGGGAATGAATCGCGTCACCATCGACTGCCAGTACCACATCACCGGTCTGCAATCCGGCCCGGGCCGCGGGAGAGTTGGAGATCGCCCGGTCAATCTTGGCGGCCGTGACCTGCTCGAAGTTTCGCGAGAGAGTCCGCATGGCGGCTGGCGACACCGGGCTGAGGCCGACCCCGAGGAAACCGTACTCCACCTCCCAGCCGTGCGTCAGAGAATCGATAATCCGTCGAGTTCCAAGCGAGATGGGAATCGCAAAGCCGGCGGACTTCTCGTAGCCCTGAATCGCCGCCAGAGAGGTGGTGATGCCGATCAGTCGGCCTTCCAGATCGAGAAGTGGACCGCCACTCCCTCCCAGATACAGTCGGGTATCGACGTGCAGAAGTGTTCCCAGGTGATGGATGGTCTCGGCCTTGCGGCCTTCGGTATCAAATGGAGACGTCTGTGCCGGTGCCGGATTTCGGGAGAAGTTGCTGATCATCCCCCAACTGGCACTCGGTTGGCCGTCGCGGGCGATGGCGTACGGATTGCCAAGCGCAAGAACGAGTTGTCCGCGGCGGAGGTCAGTGACCGGCTCGACGGGAAGCGGTGTCAGAATCGAGGGGGGGCCGGTGAATGTGTCGGGGGAGATGCGGAGGACCGCCAGGTCGCTGCGGGGATCAGCCGCGAGGATGCGGGCCGAAGCCGAATGTCGGCCGGTCAACATGACGTACAGCAAGTCTCGAATCGCTTCGTTCTCTTGCCCGACAACTTGCCCCTCTTCGACGACGTGGTAGTTGGTCAGAATGAGGGGGAGTTCGCCGGCAATGGGAGAGGCGATGAGAATACCCGCGCCAAATTCTGCCGGGATGAAATCCGGATCGCGCGGGTCGGTTCGGGTGCTTCCGGGGAGAACTTCGCGGC
>CALJUK010000128.1 GCA_937975745.1 uncultured Planctomycetaceae bacterium
AGTTTCTTGTCCAGGAACTTGACGACCATTCCGACAGTGAACAGGTCCTGCAGGTTCTCGACCTTGGGATCACTGGCGAAAGAATCGATATCGGCGTGTGGCATCCGCTGTTTCAGTTCGGTAATGCCTTCTTCGGTGACCACGCCGTCCTTTACGAAACCCGAATCCGGTGAGGTCAGGCCTTCCGGAAAGAGCTCGCCGCGTGGAATCTTGATGTCGAAGTTCTTTTCCAGGCGAAAGACGATATCCAGGAAATCGATCGACTCGGCTCCCAGGTCGCCACTCAACGTGGCTTCCGGAGTCACTTCATCGTCATCGACTCCCAGAGCATCAACGAGGGTGTCGCGAACCTTGTCCAGAATTTCTTCTTGTGTGGGCATCTCAAAATGTCTCCCTGGCGAACATCCCCGTTCCGGTTCGATCGCCCGTCAAAAATATCAGCCTGACCCGTTCACACACAACGGACACCAGGTTGCGAACATCGACCGGTTCGCTTCAACGTTGAAATCACATCTTGTCAGATCGGCCACCCGGTCCACCAACGTGGACGGGCTTCGCGTTTTCTGGCTTTGTCCCGGCGGCTACATTCCGCCCAGCGTCAAGCCACCGTCGACCGTCAGAACCTGACCGGTAATATAGGATGACTCGTCACCCGCTAGGAAGAGTACCGCGTTGGCAATATCCTCCGGTTTTCCCAGTCGTCGGACGGGAATCTTCTTCTTGATCATGTCTCCGGCCGCATTGACGACGGCCTCGGTCATGTCTGTCTCGATGAATCCCGGGGCGACCGCGTTGACCGTGACGCCGCGACGGGCCAGTTCCGTGGCCAGGCAGCGGGTCAAGCCTTCAACGCCCCCTTTGCTGGCGGCATAGTTGGCCTGGCCCGGGTTCGAGTAGTGGGCAGCCACACTCGACATGTTGATGATACGACCATAGCGGGCAGACATCATCGGACGCGTTACGGCGTGACAGAAGTTGTATACACTATTGAGGTTAGTGTTGATTACGTCCTTCCATTGATCTGCCGACATGGTCGCCAGCAGGCCGTCTTTGATGATCCCCGCGTTGTTGACCAGAATGTCAAGCCTTTCCCACTTCTCGATGACCTTGTCGACCACAGCAGCCGCGGCCTCGGTGTCGCTGACGTCTGCCTGGAAGGCGGCAACTTCGTGTCCCTGGCCGGTTAATTCGGAGACCAACTGTTCGGCGACTTCACCGCTGGAACGGTACACGAAGGCGGCCTTTGCTCCCGCGGTGGCCACGGCCTCGACGATTGCGCGGCCGATCCCGCGACTTCCGCCCGTTACCAACGCCACCTTGCCTGACAAATTCATTACTGACTCGCTTTTGGTTGATCTCGGATTCAGGTTTTCCGTCCGCCTTCTGGGAATCGCCCGGGAACGCCGGGGGCGATTGTGGTCTGTTTCCAGTGCGGTTCTTTTTCTGCCCGGCGGGCTATCGAGCGCTACACCGGTTGGTTAGCCGTTTGCCGCAGCGAAGCGGCTTGAGAGAAATCTCAGTTGGATCACTTTGTTAATCTCGATGGGGTCAATCTCGATGGGACGCGGTATCGATCGGACCGAAACGTCGATGGGGACGTGGTGCCGATTGGGTTGTGTTGTCGTCACTCGGACTGATTTACGTTGTCGACGAGGCACTCCCGGGCCAGATTTGCGCGAATTGACTGCGGAGACCCTCGATCCGCCGCTGGTCAGATTCCGCCAGCTTGGGATTCCGGTCCGAGAGATTGAACTGTTCCAGAACAAGCCGGCCACTGACCCCGGTGGCCCCGTCAACAGTACTGGTCGCTTTGAACGTCCAGATGTTTCCGTCCCGCTTTTGCACGGCCGATTCAACTTCGAGAGTTCGTCCCGGAGATACAAAGCTATTGAATTTCAGGGCTTTGGCTTCTTTTAACAGAATCGTGCTGTAGCGGAAGTCTTCCGCATCCCGCATCAGCCAAGCACTGGCCTGTACGAGAGTTTCGAGCATCAGGACTCCCGGCATGACCGGGAACCCGGGAAAATGATCCGCCAGGTATTCCTCTGCCATCGTTAGATTTTTCACTGCCGAAACCGACTCGCCGCGCTTTAACGCGACAATACGGTCCACGAGTTGAAATCTCATGCGATGGTACTCACTTCAAAACAGCGCGGACCCTTGAGCGCCGTCCATTACTCAACGCTTCCTACCGGGTCAACGTCTCGTACGGGGTTAAGAGAGGAGTGCGAAATCCGAGGACGTCGTCTGTCCACTTTTTACGGCACGTGACACGATTTTCTGGACGGGGCACTTCGTGACAAGCACCAGAGTCCCAAGTGGGCGAGTATAATCTCGTTAGGAGCGAGACTCAAGCAAGCGGTTCTGGTGGAAGGCAGGTCGGGTGACAAGGCGTGGATACGGGCGTGGATGCCGAAGTGCCACTCCCGGAATAGGTGGTCATTTGGATCGATCGAAGTGGCCCTGTCGAACCGATCGTCGGACTGGGGCAGAATTTGACGTACCTCCATTCGTGAACTAGGTTTCGGATGCCGAACCGCGGTTCACGTTTCGAACGTTCTGTCTGCCCGGGTGGTTAAGATGTTATTGCAAACCGTTGACATCAAACAAGAAACAACCACAGCTACGAAGCCAGCTCCGGCGGTCACGGCTCCTTCTCACGTGCTGGCCGCCTTGCAAATCGAAGTGGCATCGGCCAACGGAACACACTGGATCGCCACAACCGACACGAGAGATTCCCGGCCTGAACCAGATCTCGAACGCGTTTCCAGGCTGTCGACCGCAGGCCGCCTGGCATCGCCGTGCCGGCCTGAACGGCCGCTCCATCTCCGTCCGCGTGAAGAATCCGCGGACCGGCCTTCGATCGGCCTCTCAAGAAGTCAGACACTCCAGCCTCCCCGTCGAAGTTCGGCCGCTACGGATAGAGCCGGTGGGCTGACAGCGGGACATGGTCGGCTGGTGGCTCCGCAGAAACAGATCCCAGCCAGATCCGTCCTGGGCCGTTTGCCGGTTCAGTCGCGTCTGGCGTCTCCGCGTCATGCGGCCGTCCGGCGGCACGTCCGTTTGCTGTCGGCGGCGAAGCTTGATCGTCCTGCTGTCGAAACATTCGATTCGCTGGCGAACGCTCTGGCGAGAATTGAGTTGTACGACTGTAACGAGATGGTCGAGTCGTCGCAGGAAACGCTCAGGCGTCCCGAAGCCCGCATGGGTGGACTGGCAGCCGATCGGCGACGCTTTCCACGGCATGAGTCGTCGGCGGTGGTTCGCGTTTATCTGCTCGGTGAGAGGAAATCCCTCAATCCCATCGAGCGTGAATGGCGGTTGCACTCCACGCCGCTGCGTGGGCAACTGGCCGACGTCAGTATGAGTGGCGTTGCCCTGCTCATGGACGAATCGGTGCCGTCTGGCACCCATCTCTGGTTGCGATTCAGCAAGCCAATCGACAAGTCGATTGAGCGGACCATCCGCGTCGTGAACGTCATCCCACAAGACTCTGGACAATGGCAGATTGTCGGTGAGCTGCTGCAGCGGCTGAGTCTCGCCGGAGTGACTCGGCTGGGAGAA
>CALJUK010000129.1 GCA_937975745.1 uncultured Planctomycetaceae bacterium
TACCGATCGGCTCGGCTGTTTTGCCGACCGTTGCGCGAGGGCAACCAGTGGTGTACAGGCGCGAGGACATTCAGAAGGCAGGCTGTCATTCGTTGGACATACTCGCGACTGCGGCTATTCTCGCGACTCCTCAGTCATTCACCGAATGCAATCGCCTCGCCGGAATCGAGCAGAATCGTTTTTTCCGGGAAGCGAACGGCTGCCAGCCGCGTGGTGAAGTCCCCCCCTGTTCCTGAGGGTAACTCCTCCCGCTCGATTCGCTCGCGCCAGCGTGCCGCAATTCCAAAGTCGGCGCAGATCGCATGACCGTCTCCCGCCTGGCCGCTCGGCCCAGCGGCGTAATGCCCGAAGACACAATACGGAGAGTCTGCATAGTCAACCCACCACGGGACACGCTCCAGGTAACGCATGGAACCGCTGGCTTCGAATGGAGATTCTGTCCGACGTTCCGGACCCGATGTCAACAGCTTGACGGGGTTCTCTAACTGGTGTCGCAGCTTGGCGGCAATCGGCTCCAGCCCGTTTGCCTCGACGAAGGCTTCGATCCGCGCGCGGTGCTCGTGAAAAGTCGCCAACACGTTGTGAAGCGGACGGACTGCTTCGACTGCATCACGATTCCAGCAGGCATGGACAACACGTACATCGGGCCGTTCCAGAACCAGCGGAAGCGTTGCGAAAAAATCGAGCAAACGGCTTCTGTCGTGCTCGTCGGCCAACTTCTGCGGAGTGATGCGATCACTTCCGGCGAGCGCTTCGGGCTCGCCAAAAAACCAGGCGTTCCCAGCCCGTTTGCGATCGAGCAGCAGATTCAACTCGTGATTCCCGAGGACACACTGCGCGACATTCGATTCGACCAACCGTTGAACCAGATCGACAACGCCAATGCTGTCGGGCCCGCGGTCCACCATGTCCCCCAGAAAGACGAGGCGGCGACCCGCCGGATGCCGTCCAGCGTCGTCATAACCCAATTGCTCCAGCAGCGTCATCAGAACGGTCCGTTCCCCGTGGATGTCCCCGATAATGTCAATCGGGCCGGAGAATAATGGCCGGACGAGCGATTCGGGCATGGCGGCAGGACTCCTTCAGGCGGGCGGTAAGTCAGTCATTAGCACGGGTGAACAAGTCAACAGAATCGCTTGTCTTTTCATCCGGGGCCAGACATAATCGGCCGCCAGGTTCGGCGATTTTGACGGCGATTTCCGCCCCGTTTTGCATTTTAGTGGTTCGGTAACGAACAGGCACCCATGCCCCGGGTCATCTTTACCTCTAACCTGCGGCGTCACGTCGCCTGTCCCGAGAGTGTTGTCGCCGGATCGACCGTGGCCGAGGCTCTTGCGGCCGTCTTTGCCGACAACCGCAAACTGCAGGGCTACGTTTTAGACGAGCACGGTGGACTGCGAACGCACATGGTCATTTTTGTTGACGGTCGCCCGGTCAAAGATCGAGTGACGTTGACGGATCGGGTCCGGCCGGAGGACGACATCTACGTCATGCAGGCCCTGTCCGGTGGTTAAAGCCCGCCAAGCGTCGGCTGGATTTCAATTCCCGCCAGAATCCAATTGTCGCAGAACGTTTCACTTCCCTTTCACGAAGAAGGACAGGGGCCGGTTCGATGAGCGATCGCTTTCATGTGGCCACACACAAGGGCGTCTTTACCGTGGACCGGGCGAACGGCAGTTGGAAGATCGGCCGCGTCGATTTCCTGGGCGACAATGCCACGATGCTGTTGCATGACCCACGCGATCGGAGCCTGTACGTGGCACTCGCGCACGGTCACTTCGGAGTGAAGCTGCACCGGTCCTGCGATGATGGACAAACGTGGGAAGACTGCGGAGTTCCCGCGTTTCCCGAGTACACCGATGCCGACCGGGCCAAGCAGGCCGAAGCGGGCGAGTTCGGCGCTCGCCGCGACTTTTCGAAACTGCACGAAATCTGGGAACTGACACCGGGAGGGGATGATCAACCGGGCGAGTTGTGGGCCGGCACGATTCCCGGTGGACTCTTTTGCTCGACCGATTCTGGCGCAACATGGCAGATCATGGACGACCTCTGGAACCGGGAGGACCGCTGGAAATGGTTCGGCGGAGGGAAGGATAGTCCGGGAATTCACTCGGTCGCAGTCCATCCTCAGAACAGCGATCACATCACCGTTGCGATCTCCTGTGGCGGAGCCTGGGTCAGTGAAGACCGTGGGAAGACCTGGACTGTCCGCTCGACGGGGATGCGGAACGACTATATGCCCCCCGAACTGGCGGGCGATCCCAACTCGCAGGATCCGCACCGGCTGGTGCAATGTCGTTCAAACCCCGATGCCCTCTGGGTGCAACATCACAACGGTATCTTCCGATCAACCGATGGTGCCAACTCGTGGGAGGAACTCCACGACGTCAAACCGTCCGTCTTCGGCTTCGCCGTTGTTGTCCATCCCAACGATTCCAACACGGCCTGGTTTGTCCCAGGCGTGAAGGACGAATGCCGAGTCCCCGTCGACGGCAAACTGGTGGTCAATCGCACGCGTGACGGGGGCCAGACGTTCGAAGCGTTCGGCAACGGTCTGCCGGGCGAACACTGCTACGACATCGTGTTTCGACATGGACTCGACATTGATGCGACCGGCCAGCGATTGGTGATGGGTTCTTCGACGGGGGGACTGTGGATTTCGCAAGACGGCGGCGAGAGTTGGACCACCATCTCGACCAATCTTCCGCCCATTCACTGTGTCCGCTTCGCCGCGTAACGTTGACCGGATCGACAGGTCACTCAACGAGGGCGACTTCTTCCGCAGCCGTCTTCCTACGCAAAAGGACACGCCATGGCCGACGCGCCGTTTGACGTGCAGCAAGCTCACCGCTGGTTTGCTGTCGAACTGAACAATCTTGCCTGGGACATTGTCGAAGCGGAAAGCCGCTCCGAAGAGGAGTTGGAACGGATGATTCACGCCGCCCATGCAGCCTGCTTCCATTGGCTGCAAGTCGGCAACCCGTTGAACCATCTCCGAGCGGAGAGTTTGCTGGCATCGGCCTATTTCACGGCCGGTCTGCCCGAGGCGGCTGTCCGCCATGCGGAAAAGTGCCTGCGGCTCGGCGAAGCTGCGGGCAACACGCAATCGCAGTTCGATCGAGCCTGCACCCAGGGATGTGCGGCGGCCGCGTATGTGCTGGCAGGCGATCTGTCCCGGGCCAAGCAGCATTTCGCGGAACTGCAGACGGAGTACGCCACGCTGGAAGACGCCGACCAGGGGGTCATCGATCAACTCTATCGCCGTCCGCTGGCGGACCAGCTCGCATGATCGCAAACTCGACCATGAAGAAGGGTTGCAAGTGGTTATGAATAAACCGCTTGCGAAATTACCCGGCAAGGACTCGAACCTTGACTAACAGAACCAAAATCTGTTGTGCTGCCATTACACTACCGGGTACCGATCGTCCCCTGGGGAAGGTTTCCCACTAGGGCGACGAATGGCGAAGTCTATTGAATTCCCGCATGTCGAGCAAGTGAGGCCGACAGGCGATCTCCCCCCGCATTCCCAAGATGAGAACTGTAGGCTGGCTCCACGCGGGCATC
>CALJUK010000130.1 GCA_937975745.1 uncultured Planctomycetaceae bacterium
GCGACGTTGAGGGGAGTCCGTGCGTCGCGGAGAAGTTGGGTGGGCTGGGGCGTGCGTACTTGCGCGACCGGCCGGATGCCTGGCTGTTGAACTACTTCGTGTAGTTTTCGCTCGGTGGCGGCGTCGTTCGTTTGCCAACGAAGATCGTGTGCCTTGCTGGGTCGGCATCGGCAATGATGCGGGTGCAGCCGCAAGGCAGTCTCATGTGTGCTCGATTGAATGGAGTCCGCCGTGAAAGTTCTGGTTGCTAATCTCGGCTCGACAAGTTTCAAGTATCGCCTGTTCGATTTGTCCGACGAAAGCCAGCTGGCTCGCGGCGGGATCGATCGGATCGGCGAAGCGGAGAGCAGTTGCTTCGTCGAAATCGGTTCCGACCGATTCGAAGAACAACGCGAGATTCCCAACCATGCCGTCGCGGTGCAGATGTGCCTGGACCAACTGACGCATCCGGAACACGGTTGCTTGCAGTCGGTCGAAGAAGTGTCGGCGATTGGCTTCAAAGCGGTTTTTGCCGGTCACATGAGCGGCGTGAGGATCGTCACGGAAAAGCTGCTGGCGGAAATGGAACGGCTTTCGGATGTGGCGCCGGCCCACAATCCACCCTACGTGAAAGCCATGCGGCAGTTGCAGCAGGCGTTTCCGCAACTTCCGCTGGTGGCGGCCTTGGAGACTGGCTTTCACGAAACGATCCCGCTGGAGAACCGCATCTACGCTGTTCCATTCGATTGGAACGAAAAGTACGCGATTCAACGGTGGGGCTTTCATGGGGCCAGTCACCGGTATGTCGGTGGCCGAATGGCGGAACTCATTGGCCGTCAGGATCTGAAAGTGGTTTCTTGCCATCTGGGAGGCAGCAACTCGCTGTGCGCGATTCGCAATGGAGAGTCTCAGGCGACCAGCATGGGGCTGAGTCCTCAGACGGGTTTGCCGCACAACAATCGGGTGGGAGATTTCGATCCATTCGCCTTCCCGTTGTTGCAGCGACTCTCGGGCAAGAGTACCGACGAACTGCTTAGCGAGCTTTCCACGCAAGGCGGGTTGCTGGGGATCAGCGGGCTGAGCGGCGATGTGCGAGATTTGGAAGAGGCCGCCGCGAACGGACACGAGCGGGCCGATTTGGCTTTACGGCATTTTGTGGCATCCATTCGCCACTATTTGGGGGCGTATCTGGTTGTTCTGGGGGGGGCCGATGCGGTCGTCTTCACGGGAGGGATCGGCGAGAACAGTCGTCGGATTCGTCGCGAGGTCTGTCGCGACCTGCAATGGGCGGGTCTCGAGTTAGACGACCGGCTTAACGAGCAGGCCCAGGGAGAGTGCTGCCTGTCGACCCCGGCAAGTCGCACGCAGGTGTGGGTTGTCTCCACCAATGAAGAGTTGATTGTCGCGCGTCAGTCGGCAGAGGCCGTTAGCGCGAAGTAACACGACAGGTCACGGAAGCGTCGATCCACTTAAGGATTTCGTTCATGTTTCTCGCACGCATTACAGGCAGTCTGGTCTCGTCTCAGAAGGTCGAGGCGATGGTCGGGCAGAAGCTTCTGCTGGTCGAGCCGCTCCGCGTGAATGAGAAGGATCGGTCTGATCTGCAACCGACCGGTCGCACGTTTGTGGTGGTCGATACGGTCGGAGCCGGCGAGGGGGAAGTCGTGCTGTGCGTCCAGGGCTCAAGTGCCCGATTTACTCCCGAAACAAAAACACTTCCCATCGATGCGGCCATTATTGGCATCGTCGATCAGGTAAGCCTCGGCTCGAAAGCGGTCTTTAAGGCTGCCCAGTAACGCTCGAGGCTCGACGTCGCGAATTCATCCTGTCCGGTGGCATTGGCTTGTTCGGCTGATGCGCGGGCTGTTCGATACAGAGGAAATGGAATATGCAAGCCACAGAACAAGCCATTCGCCAGGTCGTCGAAGAGGTCCTTTCACAGTTGCGAACCAGCGGACTGCCGAAGTCGGCCGAGCCACGCAACGGCGACTGGGGTGTCTTCGACAGCGTTGACCAGGCGGTTGACGCGGCGCAGGCAGGATTTCAGAAGTTGCAGAACGCCAGCATGGCCGACCGGGACAAGGCGCTGGAGCGTGGGCGGGACATGTGTAG
>CALJUK010000131.1 GCA_937975745.1 uncultured Planctomycetaceae bacterium
ATCTCGCGAACGAATGCAGCATCTTGCACGCGAATGCAGCGGCTTTTCAGCAAACGTCGATTTCGTTCGAGAGTTCGCAGAAATCGGCTGCGTCGAGTGCGGCCTGCGTTGCCAGTTGCTTCGTGTAGTAAGTGGCGGCTCGCCCCATCAACACGATCCGGCCTTCAGTGACATCGACGCGCAGTTCCGTGATTCGTCCTCCAGTCCGACTGAAGACGATTCGTTCGACTGTCGCAGCCAACAACTCGTCTCGCTCCGCACGTTTGTTGATTTCCACGTGCTCCTCCTTGCAAGACCGCCGACGATCGGCTCGCTCCTTCAACAACGCACACAGAACGAAATCCAATCCGTTCTGACCGATGCGTTGCGACGTTCTTCTGCTGCGTCGGACTGCAGGAAAGTTCATGCAGACGTAGCAGACTTGCGGCCGAAGCCTCACTTCGAATACAAACCGCCGCGACAAGTTGATCCGCTACAATGCAGAAACAGGAATGAAGCGGCTGAGGCTTGTGGTTCGTGTTACTTCACAGGTTGATGCTAGTTCAAAGAGGAAGCGCCTCCACTTTAGCGGTCCCAAGTGCATCCGTCAAATTTGTTTGCCTTGCATTGTGTCCTAAGTTCTACGAACGACATCGCTTACTGTGGTTATTTATTCCGGTCGGCCTGTGGCGGCCCCGATGCCCCTGGCCCGTTCCATTTGTATCTGTCTGTAGCCGACGAAGGTTGTCCCATGCAGAAAGACTCGCTCGCGTTCCTCGAAAACCTCCTCTTGGCGCCCAGTCCGTCCGGTTACGAACGACCCGTGCAGGACGTTGTCCGCAAGTACGTGGAGTCATTCGCTGACGAGGTCCACACCGACTGGCATGGGAACGTGACAGCCGCCATTAATCCTCGGGGTTCGCTACGAATCATGTTGGCCGGTCACTGTGATCAGATCGGGCTGATGGTGCGGCATATTGACGACCGCGGATTCCTGTGGGCTTCGACTATCGGCGGATGGGACATCCAAATGTTGATCGGGCAGACCATGGTGATCTGGACCGAATCGGGCCCGATTCATGGAGTCATCGCCCGAAAGGCCGTCCATCTGCTGACACCCGAGGAACGGAAGAGTGTCCTCGAGATCAAAGATCTGTGGATCGATATCGGGGCCTCCAGCGGCGAAGAAGCCCGAAAGCAGGTGGCCATTGGCGATCCGGTGACATTTCGGCTGGGAATGACTCGTCTGCAGAACAATCTGGCCGCCGCTCCGGGCATGGACAACAAGGTTGGCACCTGGGTGGTAATGGAGGCGCTCAAGCTGATTGCCGAACGTAATCCGCAGGCGGCGGTCTTCTCGGTTTCGACTGTGCAGGAGGAAATCGGGTTGCGGGGGGCCAAGACCAGTTCGTATCGTATCGATCCGACGGTTGGAATTGCTGTCGACGTCACGCACGCCACCGATTGTCCGACCGTTTCGGCTAAGGAGTATGGCGAAGTTTCACTCGGCAAGGGACCGGTGATCTTTCGCGGGCCCAACGTCAATCCGGTCGTGTTCGAGCATCTGCTGGATATCGGAAAGACATCGGAGCTACCGATTCAACGGAACAGCATCGGTGCCGCCGCCAGCAACGACGCGAACATTATGCAGACTTCGCGGGCTGGAATGGCAACCGGAATTGTCGCCATTCCCAACCGGTACATGCACAGCCCGGTCGAAGTCGTTTCGCTGGACGACCTGGAGAACGCGTCTCGCCTGATCGCAGACTTCTGCTGTCGTATCAACAAAGAGTCCGACTTCACACCGTAAGTCCTAGAAGACCGATGATTGCCGGTGGATCCTTCCCGGAGTTCCCTTCCCGTCAGGGAGTGGTGCTTCGGGGTCGCGGTGCCTTCACGTCACTTCCCGGCCGAGTTCTTCCCGCAAGCGGGTCAGACTCCGTTCAATCGCTGACGGCTTCTCTGCTTCGGCTAACTTGCCGGCGTGAACCATTCGGTCGGCCAGCTGCTCGATTGTCTGGAAGGAAAGGTTCGGATGGTAGACCAGAAGGAGTCGCCGTTCGAGCAAGTCATCGAGTGTGCGAACCCACTCCCGGGTGATGACCCAGTCGGCAAACGACACCGGAATGTCGACGTCCGCCAGTGACTCAGACGTTGCAGTTTCGCTTGGGTCAGAAACCGGCGTCGTCATGGCGGCCAGCCAGCGTTCCAGGAGTCGTCCGCACAGCTCCCAGACCGCGGCGATCTGGTCCCGCGTGTAGCCCGACAGGGCTGCCCATTCGTCGATTTGCGACTGCACCGCCGCATTGTTTGCCGGGAAGTCCTCACCACCCGGAATGACACGTCCCTCGGTCGAACAGGTCCGTTCGGTCGACAGAACGTCGAATATCTTGTCAGTCGATTGTTCAGAGAAGGCCCGCCAAGTGGTCAGCTTTCCTCCGACGAGAGTGATGACCGGGACTTCGTCGACAATCATCAGCTGAAGATCATGATCGCGCGAC
>CALJUK010000132.1 GCA_937975745.1 uncultured Planctomycetaceae bacterium
TTCGGCAGCATTCGACAGTCAGGTTCTCGATGGAGACGTCGTGGACGTCGCGCAGCGTGATTCCCACTCCCCGTGCCGCGAAGTCAAATGACTGCCCGGGAACATCGGCCAGCGGTTCGCCACGGTAGTAGATCTTTCCCCGGTCGACGGTCCACTGTCCGATTGGAATCTCCTTGAGATCCCCATGATTGGCCGTCAGCGGAAAACGAGGCAGCGGTTTGCCGTCCATTCGCAGTTGGTACGTTCCCTTTCGCCAGGGCGTAAATGTCCACAGGTCGTTCTCGGCGCCTCGCCACGCGGACATGGGGACCGGTTCGGCTCCGCTCAGAACCGCGCCATTTCCAATAATGCGGAACGGAACATCACCAGCCCCACTATGCCGCCGACCGATCAGCTGAATCGATTCGCGGTATGGCCTTTCGGTTTTCGCCAGAACAATCGTGTCACCGGAATTCGCCAGCTGAAGGGCCCGGGCAATTGTTCGTACTGGGCCAATATCTCCTTCGATCCGTTTGGGCAGTGCCCCGTTCTGACGGTTGTTGCCCGTCCGGTTATCAACATAGATGTCACGCGCGACACACGGCGAAACCATGCTCCCCAGGGAAATGGCCACGACAATCAACAGTTGTCCCCAAGGAATCGCCATTTGCCGCCTGCTTCGGTCAGCACATCCGGTCATCATTCACTCCGCCAGAGTCGCTACGTCGTTCTGAATTATGTTGGGAAGACGGCAGTCCACGGTAACCTGTTCCAGGACTGGATCCCATGCGAATCTCGCGCGGAGTGTGTGACCAAATCGAATGGGCGAGTGGTGCTGTACGTACGTGCGTTCGCAGTCAGCTGCCACCGGCGCAACTCAAGCGAACACTTCGTAGGGGAGAGGCTTCCCCTGAACGCCAGCCCTGAGGTTAGCAATCGACCGGGCCACCATTTTGGCACGTGTCCGGTTCGACGCACTGCCCAGGTGAGGCGTGATGACCAAATTCTCAAGGCCCAGCAGAGGATGGTCGCGGGGCAGAGGCTCTGGGTCGGTCACATCTAATCCGGCGGCGGCGATCACGCCGTCGCGGAGTGCCTCGTACAAGGCCTGTGTCTGCACCACCGGTCCCCGTGCCATGTTGACCAGCACGGAGGTCGGCCGCATTAAGGCGCACTCGACGCGGCCGTTCGGCCCAGTCGTCTCGGTTGTCAGTGGACAGTTCAACGAGACGAAATCGCTTTGCTGCAGGAGTTCGGGCAGCGAAACGTATTCGACACCCAGTTCCTGCTCCGCCTCCGGGACGGGCCTTCGATTGTGATAGACGACGCGCATGTCGAAGGCCAGTGCCCGCCGCGCCACCTGTTGGCCGATTCGTCCCAGTCCGACGATCCCGAGTGTGCTGCCGGAGACTTCCAATCCGATCAGGACTGCCGGATCGTAGATGGTGAACTCCGGGCCGCGGGCAAAGGCGTCCCCCCGGACAACGTTTCTTGCCGCCGCCAGCAGAAGTGCCAGCGTCATGTCGGCCGTCGACTGATCGAGACAACCGGGTGTGTTGCCGACATGAATTCCCCGCGAGACTGCGGCCGCAACGTCGATGTGGTCGACACCGACACCGTGGTTGCTGACCACCTTCAAATTGGGAAACCGGTCCAACAATTCGGCGTCGACTTGCGGATGTCCGTAGACATATAGCCGGAGTACTCGCCGTGCAGTTTCGGGATCCGGTGGGACGTTCCAGGGTAGGACTTCAAAGTCGTCCCCCAATTCACGCATGACAGGCTCGGGGAGCGAATCGGCAAAAATCGGGTACACGGGCATCGATATTCGTGCTGCGTGAAAGTCAAACTATCGAGGGCAGGAAGCGGTTATTCCGCCACCAACGAGCCACAACATTCAGGCTTCGCGGCCCGAAAGCCCAAGCCTGCGAAGGTCTACCTGCGGTCTGCGATCGAAACGTACGGACGTTCGTCGTAGCCGACGTAATTGGCCGAGGGGCGAATGATCTTGTTGTCAGACAACTGTTCCAGCACGTGGGCACACCACCCGGAAATGCGGCTGGTGGCAAAGACGCACGTAAACAGGTCGCCCGGGATCCCCATGTAATGCTGCAGGCTGGCGGAGTAGAAGTCGACGTTACACTCTTTGCCGATCGCATTGGTCACTTGGCGGTGCATCTCGATCGAGATGTCGTACCATCGCGTATCCCCTTGTTCTTCACCCAGCCGCTGGGAGAGCTCGCGGAGATGCTTGGCTCGCGGATCCTGCGTCTTATAGACGGCATGGCCGAAGCCCATGAACTTCCCTTTGCAGGCTCTGACGTCTTCGACCCACGGGCCGACATTCTCGACAGAGCCGACATTCATGAGTGTCTTGAGGACTTCCGTGTTGGCTCCGCCGTGAAGTTTCCCCTTCAGGGCGCCGATGGCACCGGTGATCGACGAATACAAGTCGGTCAGCGTGGCAATGATGACCCGTGCTGCGAACGTGCTGGCGTTCAGCCCGTGCTCGGCATGGAGAATCAGAATCAGGTCCATCGCCTTGGCTTCGTCCGGTGTCGGGACGCGGCCGTTGAGCATGCACATGAAGTTGGCCGCCAGGCTCAGTTCCGGTTTGGAACGAATCGGTTCGAGGCCCTGACGTAGGCGGTGAATTGTGGCCACGATGGTCGGCAGGATCGCCGTCAGGCGAATCGCTTGGATGCGGGTCGATTCCAGCGAATCGTCCTCGGCGTGCGGATCGTAAATGCCCGCGACCGAGACTGCCGAACGCAACGCCGACATCGGCGGCGTATTGGAGGGCAGAGTCTTCAGGAAGTCGAGGACTTCGGGGGGCAACTCCCGATGGGCCGTTAGTTCTTCGGTGAATTCAGCGAGTTGCTGTTTCGTGGGAAGTTCGTTGTTGAACAGCAGGTAAACGGTTTCTTCGTAGCTGCTGTGGGCCGCGAGATCATCAATGCTGTATCCGCGGTAGTACAAGCGACCTTGTGTTCCATCAATCATGCTGATGGAGCTGTCAGCCGCCATGACACCCTTGAGCCCCTTGGCCGTTGCCGGAGCTTTCTGATCTGCATTCTCAATGCCAGAACTCATGTGTCCTCACCCAGTACGAGAATTGCTACCGTCTCTTCTGACCCGCGGAATGCGGACGAGATCCTCTCCAAGCAGAAGACGTCATGCATCAGGATTCAACAACTATCAGGATTCAACAACGCGAAATACAGCTCCGCTCCAGGGAACGCTCGGCGACATGCGAAATTACAGGCAACCAATCGTCCAGTTCGCGCGGCCGAACAGAATGCCCACGCGATTCTGAAACCGTGACAGGCGGGGACCGCACCGAGTCAACCACGCGGCTGAAGCACTCGCGGTCAGGACACCATCGCGAAGTGTCGAGGAGGGAGTGGATTCCCACTCCACCAGTATATCAAGCAGGAACTTGAGTTCAACGAACCTCACCGGCCCGGGCCGTGTCTTGGATAGCCGGTGCCGGAATTCGCCATTTCTAGGCCATTTCCCGGATCTCCGTCAGATGTTCGCGATTCGCGTTCCACTCGGTGGAGAATCCGCGCAAGTTGGGGACGTAGCCAAACTTATCGGCGGATGTTGACTTGTGGCCGGCTTTGGCCGAATCATTCTGTGTTGCAAGGAATTTCACTCCCGTGCGGACTCCTGCAGTGTTCAGGCGATTCAGATCGTTCGACGGCGATGTCCGTGAAATAGTGGGAAAGTGTCCGCCTTGGGATGACTCGGGCCTCATGAAGACTTGTCGGATGGGCGGGCAACGCGACATTACATTGGGGCGGCCTTTTCCGGTCGCTTGCGGATTCGTGGTTGGTCGGATTCGTCGTTTGCGAATGTAACCGGCATGGTTCGGCAGATTGGGGTCCGGCAGATTGGGGTGGCGTGGTCACGTGATCCGATTCCGATGGAAGGGTGAATCAATCGGACATGGTCATGAGGCGACTGGATTTAGGTACTTGCGGACAGCGTGGAAGGAATTCGAGAAATTGGGACGACCCACGGTAGATTTGCCGTAGGCGCGGCGTCGGCTTATGATAGGATAGACGGCCAGTGGACAGGACGCTTCACTGACGCTGCCGCTCGGTTCTCCGGGAGAGTACGGATGCGATCGATGAGAACTGTCTTGGCAAATCGCGCCCACAAACAGTGTGGGAAACGTTGTGCTCCCCAGGGCTGCGGTGCTCCCGTTGCGGGTTTCGGACATGTCGGCGCGTGGCCGGCAGTGGTCCCCGAGGTGAGTGCGTCAGCGTCTCGGGCCTTGGCAGATCGATCGAGTGTCCTTGACAGCCGGCAAATTGGTATGACTTGATTCATGCCGCAATTGTGGAACACTGGTGTGCGGAGACTCCTCGCGGCAGGATACGATGGAGGCAGACTGCCTCTCGCCGTGGCTGCTCACGACGGACTGCAACTGTGATGACTTTTGGACGCGTCGCGTCCATCGATAGCGTAGAATTGTGGTGAATGAAGTCCAGCGGTCGGCGTTCGCAGCTGATCGGTACTTCATTCTGGCGAGGGGCGTAGGAATCTTATCGGCGGCGGGTTCCTTTCCAGACGAATACGGCCGTCGACT
>CALJUK010000133.1 GCA_937975745.1 uncultured Planctomycetaceae bacterium
GAGCTTTTTGCCCGCTTCCGAGGCCGCGGGGGCGGCTTCCGCCTTCTTCTTGGCATCTTGCTGGCGGGCCAGTTCGAGGGGGGAAAGTTTCTTTTCCCCACCGGCTGCTTTCTTTGCCGCTTGGGCTCGAGCCAGTTCGAGTGGGCTCTTGCCACCTGTGCTGGCAGCTGGCTTGGCTGCTTTGGCGGGTTTTTCGGCCGCAGCGGGCTTCTCGGCCGGTTTGGCCTTCGCCGCTGGCTTGTCGGTGACTTTCAGGCAGGTCGGAGAGATGTCGTACCAGGCGATATCCTCGTTGCCGGAAAATTCCACCAAGGCCTGGCAGTTCATATTGACCGTCTTAACCCGGCCGACGAGTCCCGAGAATCGCCGTAATTCGGGAATGCCGTCCCGCACCACAACGTATTTGTCGGTCCATTCCTGCTTCAGCTGCTCGGCTTGTTCGATGCTCATGCTGGGCGGTGTGCTTTACGTTCGACAGGGTGGGAAGCGGTTCCGCGACGGCTGACTGCGGAGCCGGATGAAGACACCAGGGTCACTGCTGATTCTCTGCCAAGACCGGCCGCAAATCAAGCGTAGCGGCCTGACTGGACGTCGATCTTGCTAAGACGGCTGAGGCCCCTCGATCTTACCGCTGGTAGATCGGCAAGTAGCGGTATTCGATCGCCAACGCCAGGACCGCCAGACTGGTGGCGTAAACCTGCCCTTGGTTTCGTTCGGTTCCTTTGATGGCGGTCCAACTGCCGTCGTCATTCTGGGTGTTCAGCAGGATGCCGAAGATGTGCTCTTTGCCTTCGTCCCAGTGCTTGCCGCCGATTTTGAACATCCCCACCGAGCAGTAATACACACCGTAGAAGAAGTAGTAGTCGTCGGAGTTCAGCGGGTGATCGAGCAGGTAGTCAGCCGCCGCGAGGGCCTCTTTTGAGTGGTGTTCGCCACAAATCTCAAGTGCCAGAATGCCCGTGCCGGTCCGTGTCGACGTCGGTCCGCCCCCCGGCTGGTAGCCGAAACCTTCCCCCGGGCTTTGACAGCGGCGAACGTAGTCGACGGCCCGCGCAATGTGGCCAGCATCGATGTCGCAGCCGGAACTTTTGGCAGCACGCAATGCGAGGACCTGCCAGGCGGTGACACTCAGATCGCTGTCTTCGCTGGTCGCCGAATATCGCCAGCCGCCGGCATGCCGATCGGACTTGGTAACCTCCTGCGCCGACAGAATCAGCCGAACGGCCCGTTGCAAAGCCTGGCGACAGCGATCGGAGCGGTTTGCATCCAGCATGCCGATGACTTCGCTGAGCATCAACGTGCTGATCCCGTGACTGTACATCGGACCGTGACTACGGCGATGGACCAGAAATCCGTTGTCCTCCTGGTGATCGAGGACCCAGTCGACACCCCGGTTGATCGTCTCTCCGTAGAGTGGATCGCCCGGAGTGTAGCCAGCCGCCAGGAAACTCATGACGGCCAGACTGGTGGCGGCAGTCGATTCGCCCAGTGAATCGATGGCCCAGGCTCCACTGGTCCGCTGCTGTGACTGCAGGAACACCAGCGAACGCGAGATGGCTTCGTCGACCCGCCGATCCTGTGGGGTTCGTTCCTGCGCGATTGCCGGCCCGGTCGGCCCGTTGTGATTGACGAGGCAGAAGCAAACGATTGTCAGCCAGGCGAGAGGCCGAGTCATCAATGCGCCTTTCCAGTCTGTGAGGCAAAATCCTGGACAGGGTATCAAGGCTGATTGTTGGCAGACTGCGTCTGTCGGGCGACCTCGCGAAAGTAGAGTTGAATCAACTCGCCGTATTCGCCGTCCGTGCGGCGGGAGGCCCCCTGGTGAATCTCGGTGGAGAGTTTTCCCGGTAGCTGGCCCCAGTTCCGCGCGGAAAGCTGATCCAACTGGATCTTGAGATCACCCATTGTGAACGGATCAATGTGCGATGACCCGAACCCGTCCGTCGAGTTCTCCCCCGGCTGCCCGTTACCCTGGCCGGGCGTCATCTCGGCCGTCTGCTGACCCGGTTGGGAGGAATTATTGGACTGCATCTGCATGTCGGCAGTCGCATCCGACAAGGATTCGGCGACCCGCCGCAAGGCCTGGGCAGCCAACGCGAGTGACTGCGATGTCGAATTCTTCCCTTGGCCGTTCGGTTGACTCGATTGTCCCTGCTGTCCCGCGGCGTCACCGGAAGCCTTCTCGGATGAATCGGGCTGTCCGTCGTCGGCGGCTGCTTTCTC
>CALJUK010000134.1 GCA_937975745.1 uncultured Planctomycetaceae bacterium
TATGGGAATGCCATCGGCTTCGACCCGGCCGTTGCAGCCACGAGTATTCTGTACTCGGGCGAGATGTTCGATGTGAACACCGGCCTGCAATACCTACGGGCACGGTACTACAACCCGGCCACGGGGACGTTCAACCGACTGGATCCGTTCTCTGGAAACATCAACGATCCGCAGAGCTTTCATAAGTACTTGTACGCACAAGCCGATCCTGTGACCAATATTGATCCCTCTGGAACCATTACTTTGGGCGGAGTGGCGACTGCCGTCGGCCAAGGACTCAGACTTGCGAGTATTGGTATACGAATCGCTGACTCGGTGATGGCAACTGTCAATACAATTCAAACGACGGCAGCGTTGTACCAGCTTTTCTTTGCGGGAGGCTTCGACCAAATACGAACGGCCGTCGAGACCGTTTTCAAGCAGTGGGAACCAAGCCCCTCGGCATCTGGCACCCAACGCCTGTTAACGCAGCATTTTTGGGTAGATGCTCTCAGTGTCCTTAGGCGAAACTCCAGCAAAATCGTCGCTCGAGTCACGGCACAGCATGGTCGCTCACTTGTTAGTCGGTTTGCCAATAATGTGACAAGTTTCACTTGGCTTGTCTTCATGCCAACACCGGATAACGGTGAACGATCACCGCTGGATTTGACGATACCCAATCCGCAGTTTCGTGTGCCATTTCCTGTCGTTCGGATCGCTGGCAAACCTGTCGCTCTGCAGTTTGGCGGTGGGGGAGGGCAGAATCGCGGGAGGGTGTTCGGTCTTGGTATTGGTAACCTGAAGAAGACCATTGTTACAAACCAATACTTTCGCATGGACTATCACATTCCCCACGGGAAAGGAAAAAACGACGCGTACTATTGGGAGAGCGGTGGATCCACCCAGAGATTTCATTTCCAGATTCCGAGGTAGACTGCGACATGCTCAAGGCAAAGGTGGTGCGTTTTACATTTGACGGCGGTGTGCCTAATCCAGAAATGGTGGTGAATGATTTCCTGACGCCACGAGACATTGTCGAGAAAATAGAGGCCCTTCAGCGGACTCCTTCATACAGCGAGATGGTTGAAGGGGCGTCGGGTGACCGGGGGTATGTCACGATACAAAGCGGCTCATCCGTACTTCATTTGTATGTTGTCGACGAGGAGGAGAAGCACCATGAATGTGGTATACGCGTTGAGTCTCATGAAGTACATGACTGTGGAGTCGTGACGACGGGAGGGTACGTAGGCATCGACTTCGTGAATGAGATCCTAATGAAGTTGGACAACGGTGAGTCCGTTGCTCGATTGATCGACGACGAAGCTGTTCAGGAATGTGATGGCGAATAGAAGCGGTTTCAAGACTTGTGAAGGATAGTGGACAGGCAGGCGAGTTGGACGAAGCCATGGTAGAGGTGAGCGTGGTATTCCCAGCGGGTCACCACCCGCCGGAAGTTGTGCAGCCACGCAAAACTCCGTTCGACTTTCCAACGCCTGCGGTAATGCCGCAGTTTGCGACCGTCCTGTAACTTCTTGCGGACTCGATTTTTCTTATGTGGTGCGATCAGATCAATCCCACGAGCCAGCAGACGATGACGCAATCCGTCACCGTCGGCCGCCTTGTCGTAGATCAGTCGCTTCACTCGTTCGATCGGCAGCAGAATCTGCTGCAACAACGGTTCGCTCAGAATGATCTCGTTGCGGCTGGCCGATTCCGTGGTGATTCCCAGGGGTATTCCGTGGCCGTCGATGACCGTCATGATCTTGGTTCCCTTGCCTCTGCGGGTAGGACCAACCCGCGAACGGTTACCTTCTGCCAAGTTGGCAATCTTTTCGAGTGTGGGACAAATGATTAGACAAATACCGGAAAGACAGCAAACGATGAACACAGCCAACTTGATGAAGCACGCCCTCCGGATCGTCTGGGCCGTGTTTTCCTGCACTATGGCCGTCACAGCTCACGCAGCGACGATCGATCCCGGCGGTTCCGACCTCGGCGGCAACAGCGTGACCGACTTTTCCGCACCGGGGCTTGCCTCGTTCGAGGCGATCTTTGGCGAAGATCCGAGCGATCTCAACACGATCCTGGTGAAGTTCGATCTCGAACCGAGCGATGCCCCGAATCTTGCCTTCAACGCCGCCTTTGAGAACCACTTTGCCTGGGACTGGGCAGCTGTCCGGCTCACTCTGATCGGCGTTCCCACATTCTCCTACCGCGGCGACATCGCCACAGCCGGCCAGGGTGTCTTCTTCCGGGAGTATCTCCTGCAGGATGACACGGTTCACTTGGCCCAGTTCAGCCCCTGGGAAGACACGGCCGTCTCGTACGGTGACTTCGCCGAGATGGGCTTCACGAATTGGGAAATCGACCTGCACGACCTCGGCCCGGACGACTCCTTCTACCTCGAAGTTTTCGTCATTCCCGAACCAGCCACATTCTGGCTGCTGACCATAGGCATAGCAGGCATCGGCTGTTTACATTTGCGGAAACGCACTCACACCGATTCCGTCTCCAAAATCACCGCTTGAGGACGCACCGCATGAGAAGCACCACCCACACCACTCGCCGCAGACTTGGTTTCACGCTGATCGAGTTGCTCGTCGTCATCGCGATCATTGCCATTCTGATCGCGCTGCTGCTGCCGGCCGTCCAGCAGGCGCGCGAAGCCGCCCGGCGGTCAGAGTGCAAGAACAACCTGAAGCAACTCGGCATCGCTCTGCACAACTACCACGACACCCACCGCGTCTTCCCCCCCGGATCCATCGGCTACAGCAATGTCGCGCAGACCCCCCAAGTCTTTAGTCCGCTCGTGATGATCCTACCGTTCATTGATCAAGGCACGCTTTACAACAAGCTGAATTTTGACGTCAGCTACGCTCATGCACCAAACAACCAGTACAAGGCAGCGATCATTCCCGGCTTTCTGTGTCCATCGTACAGCGGTCCGCGAATCGCAGATGAAGGTGGCTACAAACTCGTCGCTCCACAACTTCCAGCAGCAGCCACGAACTACCTTGGCGTCTGTGGCTATAACACGAGCGGCGAAACTGTGAATGCCAGCGCTAGGGCAAATTTTGCAGACGATCAACTTGGGACATTCTGGGCCAGCAGCAACACGCGGATTCGAGACATCACTGACGGCACGTCCAACACGATGGTTTATGGTGAATTCAAAGCGGACAGTCTCAGCGACTACGACCCGGCGATCAGCTGGTCTGCGGATGAGCGCTGGAGTCCCTGGATGCGTGGGATCATCATCGAGGGGGGCGGATCGGTGAAGAGTACGCGTTTTGGTCCGAACCGCATGCCGCCTGTTAACACTGCTGCAAAGGATTGGACGCTCCTCCCATTTAGCTCGCAGCACGAAGGTGGCGTCCACATGCTCATGGGAGACGGTAGCACGCACTTCATCAGCGAGAACATCAATTTGACTGTCTGGCGCAACCTTTCCGCCCGCGCCGACGGCCAGCCAGTTTCCGTGCAGTAAGGCGAAGGGTCATCGACATTCAACCTGAGAGTGTGTACATACCAAACGAGTAGAACAGGGCACACTGAGGCATTCGTTCTTGCGGACAAATCGCGGACAAAATTGGCGATTTCGGGGCAATTTCGATGCAGTATCAGTGGAATGTAGTCACGGCGTAAGTTCTGTCACACAATAAAGATAAAGTTAGATTGAAGCGTCGATGCAATGTGGTGGTTTTAGATTCAAAATCCAGTGAGGCTAAACCTCGTGGGGGTTCGAGTCCCCCCTCCGGTACTTGACAGATAAGGACTTAGGGCAAATCGCTCTGAGTCCTTTTTTCTTGGCCGCAGATCATCGCGGACAAAACTCCGATGACGCCCTCACCAGCAGCACGCGGATGGCCCCGGTTGATTCAACCGGGGCGGCGCAGCCGTGGGAGCTTGCGGGGAAAACGTGTCCGTCAGAGAATCAGAGCATGTCCGACAATCGCCGAATCGTTGACGATCAGCTGTCTTGAACGGTGGGAGTGCCGATCAGGTGGGTGGAGTGATGCCCGCCTGTTGTTCTTACAGGCCCCAGCGAGACCTCTTGCCGACTCCGTCGGCCCCAAGGTTGCAAAGCAACCTGGGCCACCCGCGTCGTTAGTTTTTGGCTCGTCATCCTTCTCGCTGTGCTTTCAACATCCAAACGTGTCCTTCGTCGAAGATGACGAAGCCCCACTTCTCGTAAAACGGCACCATGTCTGGCTCGCAGCAGAGCCAGAGTGTGCTGACCCTCTGAAGCCGAGGATCACCGGCCACGTTGTCGAGCAGCCTCCGTCCGACTCCTCGACCCCGATGAGGCTTAGCGACGATCACGTCGTAAATCGTTGCTCGAAATACGAAGTCGGTCAGAACACGGCTAAAGGCAACGAGCTTCCCGCCGTCGTCGATGAAACCGATAATGATGCTGCTATTCTCGACCATGACCCGCACGTCGTCGAGCGAACGATCCTTGCTCCACCATTCGTGCTGGTACAGATCGTGAAGTTCGACGATCTGCTGATCGTTGAGGTTTTCGACTTGTCGCAGCGGCATCGTGACGCCCTTGGGTGAGGTAGTATTTTCAGCGCAGACGTTCCCTTGCAGACTCTGACAGCAACAGTCATCGAAAGGTTCGGCATGTCCGCCAGCAGCTTGATCCGACGCCTCCACCAGCACCGAACGTGGGTCAACCACCGGCTGCTGGAAGCGGTGCGACCGCTCACGGACAGCCAACTTCACCAGACGCTTTCCATCGGCCAAGGCACGGTTTGGAAAACGCTCACGCACCTGCTGGCCGCTGAGTACGTTTGGCTCGAAGCCCTGCTCGGGAACGAATCGCCGTTGATGCCGGGCGACGTGACGGGCAAGTTGCCGCGGCTGGCCTGGGAAGTTCATTCACAACTGGCTGGGTTATCCTGCTGAGTCCCCAACCTCGAAGGGAGGGGAATTTGGTCAGGCTGGGCAGTGGCGGCAGGCCGATTCGCAACCCGCCGGTACGGTTGCAATCGCCAGACGGCTTGCTTCTAATGATCGAGAGGGAGTTTTCGTGAGTCGGCGATGGACGAAGCACAAGACTTCCTCTGAAGCTGCTTCTCGACAGAATTCCTCGAACGGATGCGAAGAGTCTGCCTCGGAAACACATCGAGAGTGCTCTGTCCACGGCATAGTGTCCACGGCATTGTGTCCGATGCCGTAACGGAAGGGACAGGGCCAGCGTTGCTCTTGCTGACGTTAGAGCTGGGAACTTGGCGGGGGGTGCCGCGTTTTAGCCCGATCTTCCGCCTGATTTGTGAAGAATACGAAAGGTTATTCGAGATGAAGTCTGTGAAGTTGTTCGCTTTGCTGTCGATTCTGACTCTCTCCGCCATCAGCTTCGGCTGTGCCAAGCCGGCCAGCGAAAGCTCGGCTCCGGCCGCTCCCGCCGCCGAAGCCGGATCGGCCATGGGTGGTGGTGCCGAAGCCCCCATGACGGATTCGTAGTCGCGTATCGCCTGCCGGTTCTCTCCCTTCGCGGCAGAGGACCGTCCAAAATCGCAAACGCCCGTACCATTTGGTGCGGGCGTTTGTGTTGGTCGAGGGCGTTTGTGTTGGTCGTGAATGGACCGTCCAGACTCGCTTGCAGTAGGAAGGACGCTGTATGAGGCTCACGATTCTCCTGAAGACCATCGGTGATTGGTATCGGCCGGCCATCGTGTTGTTGGCTTGGGCCTGTCTGTTGGCGGCGGCATAACCGGGTCTGGGCTCCCCTCCCAACATCCTGCTGATCACGGCGGACAATTTGGGATACGGTGACCTGTCGATCTACAACACCGATTCCCCCATCAAGACGCCTCGGTTCGATCGACTTGCTGCGGAGGGAGCCCGCCTGACGAGCTTCTATACCGCCTC
>CALJUK010000135.1 GCA_937975745.1 uncultured Planctomycetaceae bacterium
CGCCGCGGGCCCGACCATCGAACCGATCGAAACGGGCTCGGCCGGGTCAAGCACTTGCTGCGGCTCGAACGGTGGGACAAAGCCGTCGACCTGCTCCTGCTCCGGAAGATCAACTTGCTCGAACGCATGTGTCAGCAGAAAGCCGTCCACACAGACCATCACCGGGCAACCGAGTTCTTCCGCAAGCAGAAATGCCTGAATGTGCAGGTCGACCGCTTCCTGATTGCTTTCGGCATACAACTGAATCCAGCCCGCGTCGCGAAGCGCCATACTGTCGGAGTGATCGTTCCAGATGTTGATCGGGGCACCGATCGCCCGATTTCCAATCGTCATCACAATCGGCAGCCCCATCCCGGCCGCGTTGTAGACGGCCTCCGCCATGAACAGCAGGCCCTGACTGGCGGTGGCCGTGTAGCTGCGGGCTCCCGCAGCGGAGGAACCGATCAGCACGCTGAGCGCCGCGAACTCGGACTCGACGTTGATGAATTCGCAAGGAGCCAGCTCTCCAGCCTTCACCTTGGCCGACAGCGCCTCGACAATGTGGGTTTGTGGCGTGATCGGATAACAGGAAATCACTTCCGGGCGGCACATCTGCACCGCAGTCGCAATCGCTTGCGATCCCTCAATTTGTTTTAGCATGTGCGTCCGCCATCCGCTCAATCTGTGAAGTCACTAACTCGGCTGCCCGCGCGGCCGCCGCTGCATTCTTTTCACCGACGCCTGCAGGAAACCGCTCGCGAATGGCACGCTGGACAGACTGCAGCGAGACGATCCCTGTCATGGCGGCCAGGCCACCGAGCATGGCTGCATTCGGCAGTGGGCGGCCGACACATTCACGCGCAATATCGGTCGCCGGCAGCGTGCAGATGTGATCTCGGCCAATCCGGTCGGCCAATTCTGCGATGCCCAGTTCGTCGATGCTATGATGCGAGTTCAACAGCAGAAAGTCGCCTGCATCGAGCCCTGCAAAAACATCGATCTGATGCAGCAGAGTTGCATCCTGAATGACAACAGCATCTGGATCTGTAATGGGCTCACGAAGCCGAATCTGCGAATCGTCAATTCGGCAGAAGGCAACGACCGGCGCCCCCATCCGTTCGGAACCGAAACTGGGAAACGCCTGGGCGAATCTCCCTTCATGAAAGGCTGCGACGGACAGCAGCTCGGCTGCCGTCACCACACCTTGACCACCCCGACCATGCAGACGAATTTGGAACATTGCCGAGTCCTACTGGTATTCGACCACATTCTGTTTAACGACGCTGCCGTTTCCATTCCGCGATGTCCAATTTCATCATGGCTGCAAAATGCAGCGGCTCACACACTGGATCGCGTCCCCTCATTGCATCACACTCAAGCCGACTTCGGAAGGGGAAATCCCCGGTCAATGGTCCCCGCAGGCGAATACACACCGTTTTGTTCGTTTGCCATTCGCGGCAAGTCCCAGGTTGATCCGGGTTACCCACCACAACTACAATCGTTGAAGCCTGATACCCGCCAGAATCTCCTCGGCCCACACAGCTTCTTAGCATAATAAGTGGACATGCCGGGGAGCTGCTGAGGCTGCGTTCAACGTCCCTTCCGCGACGGAGTAAGAAGTGATTCGATCGCTCCACACGAGACAGCAAGGCGTTTCGCAACGCCGCTTCGCGCTTTACTGGCGAACGGCCGCATGGTCATCGCTCGTACTGCTCCTCTCAGCCCCAACAACACAGGCAGAGAACACACCGCCCGGTGACCGAGCCATTGCCGCACAGCGGGAGCAGGCTCAAGAGTTCTTCGAAAAGCAGGTCCGTCCGTTGTTGCTGGCTGAATGTGCGGACTGTCACGGCAGCAAGAAGCAGTGGAGTGGCCTGCGTGTCGATTCTCGCGATGCTCTGTTGAAGGGAGGCGAGTCGGGACCCGCCATCGAACCGGGCGACCCGGATGCGAGCCTGCTCATTTCGGCGGTCCGCCGAGAAGGTCTGGAGATGCCTCCCAAGAAGACGCTCTCCGCCCAGCAGGTGGCCATTCTCGAAACATGGATTCGTGACGGCGCCCATTGGCCGAAACATCTCGCGGGCGGAACAAACTCCGGTGATGCAGCCAAGACGCATTGGGCCTTCCAGCCAGTCCGATCTCTCACGCCTCCCGCGATGGACGACACATGGTGTCGCACCGACATTGACCGCTTCGTTCTGTCACGCCTCCGTGCTGCCGGGTTGAATCCTGCCGCCGAAGCCGATCGCCGGACACTCATTCGCCGCGTCACGTACGATTTGACAGGGCTCCCCCCGACGGAAGCCGAAGTCGACGCGTTCGAGACGGACACCTCGCCCGAGGCTTACGAGCGGCTGATCGACAGGCTGCTGGAATCGCCGCGACATGGCGAGCACTGGGCTCGCCATTGGCTCGATGTGGCTCGCTACTCGGACAGTAAAGGTTACGTCTACGCCCGGGAGGAACGGTTCTTCGTTCACGCACCGCTGTATCGCGACTGGGTGATTCGAGCATTCAACGAAGATCTCCCGTACGATCGTTTCCTGCTGCTACAACTCGCTGCTGACCAAGTTGCTCCAGACGACCCCGAGCAACTGGCCGCCATGGGTTTTCTCACGCTTGGGCGGCGTTTTTTGGGAGTGACACACGACATCATTGATGACCGCATCGACGTTGTCACACGAGGCACGATGGGGCTCACTGTCGCCTGCGCTCGTTGTCACGATCACAAATACGATCCGATTCCGACATCGGACTACTACTCTTTGTATGGCGTCTTCCAGAATTGCACACAACGGATGACGTGCATCACTCAGCAACCATTGGAAGAGGTCACGCCGGCTGACTTTCTGGAAGAACTCCGCAAAAGGCAGTCCGCCCTGGAGACTGCACTCCAGGAGAATCGCAAAGATGTCGCAGGACGGGCTCGCGATCGAGTGGGAGATTACCTGGAGGCACAAACTCGGCTGAACGATTTTCCCGAAGAGGGTTTCGACCAGATTCTGACGAAGCACGATCTGTTTCCCGCGTTTGTCCGCCGGTGGGCCGACTACCTGGCCGCGACCGAGCGAACAAGCGATCCGGTCTTCATCGCTTGGAGACGTTTTGCTGGCTTGCCCGCCGATGAATTCGCGGCCGGTTCCGCCGCCGTCAGCGCTCAACTGACGCAGAACGAGCCGCCGACAGTGAATCCACTGGTTGCGGAGCTTTTCACCACTCCGCCGGAATCGATGTCCGACGTCGCCTCGCGGTACGGCGGGCTGTTTACCGCGATCCACAAAGAATGGCAAGAACGCCGGGCTGCAAACTCCGACGGCAAACAGGGATCGTCCGCCGCGAGACTTGATGACCCGGCTCGCGAACAGATTCGACAAGTTCTGTACGGTTCAGGTTCTCCCTGTATGGTTCCGGACGAGGAAATCATCACGATCGAGCAGTACTTTGATTCCGACACGACGACAAAGCTCTGGAAGCTACAAGGCGAAGTCGACCGCTGGTTGATGAGTTCGGAGCAAGCACCCGACTACGCCATGGCCGTCCTCGATCGGAAGCTGCTCCGCGAGCCCCGGATCTTTCGCCGGGGAAACCCAGCCAACAAAGGAGAGCAGATTCCGCGTCAGTTCCTGAGTGTGGTGGCCCAAGCGCCACGCAAGCCGTTCGAACAGGGAAGCGGCCGGCTGGAGCTCGCCGAGGCCATCATCGACCCGGCCAATCCGTTGACGGCCCGGGTGTGGGTCAATCGCGTCTGGATGCATCACTTTGGTGAAGGTCTCGTCCGGACCCCCAGCGATTTTGGCCTCCGCGCCGATCCCCCCTCGCATCCCGACCTGCTGGACTGGTTGACCAGTTGGTTCATCGACCATGGCTGGAGCACGAAGGAACTGCACCGCCTTATTCTGCGATCAAGCGTCTATCGCCAGAGTTCTGTCCTCCCAGATGATCCGGTCGCATTGCAGAAAGCCGAGTTGACCGATCCAGAGAACCGACTTCTGTGGCGTATGAACCTTCACCGCCTGACATTTGAAGAGATGCGTGACACGCTGCTAGCCGTCAGTGGGCACTTGGATTTTACAATGGGAGGGCGGGGCGTCTCTCTGGCCGACGAATCCAACCACCGCCGGACGGTCTACTGCCGCGTCGACCGCCAATTTCTGCCCGGCGTCTTGCGAGTTTTCGATTTCGCGAATCCCGACCTGCATATTCCGCAGCGATCCCAGACGACAGTTCCGCAGCAGGCTCTCTTTGGCATGAACCATCCCTTGATCGCTCACCGAGCTAAGGCGTTGGCCATTCATACGAAGGATCTCGATGCGGCGCAGCGTGTTCAGTCGCTTTACCGCCGAATCCTGCAACGCGATCCGACAGAGAGCGAGCGGCAGGCCTCAATCGGTTTCGTGGCGGCTGCCGAGGCATCTCCACCGCCAACAGTTCGGCCCGAAACACTGGCCTGGAAGTACGGCTACGCATCCATTGAACCCGAGACAGGCCAACTGGGTGAGTTTCATCAACTGCCCTATTTCACGGGATCTGCGTGGCAGGGAGGGGTGGCCTGGCCCGACAGCAAACTCGGTTGGGTGCAACTGACGGCGGACGGGGGACACCCGGGCAACACGCTTCAGCACGCGGCTGTCCGCCGCTGGGTTGCGCCGACAGCGTGCCAGATTTCCATCGCGTCCACTGTCAAGAACGAGCCCGAAGCGGGGGATGGAATCCGCTGCTGGATCATCTCCAATCGGCAGGGGGTTCTCGCGCAAACCGAGGTTCACCACGGCGAAAAGCCGTTCGCCGTTGAGAAACTGTCCGTTGAGGTCGGCGAGACATTGGACTTTGTTGTCGATATCAAGAAGGTCCTCAACAGTGACCAGTACATCTGGAGTCCCATCATTCGACAGGCGACAGCCGAGAATGCAACTTTCGGAGCAGCGACTCCCAGCGCGTGGGATAGTCAGCGTGACTTCACCGGACCGACGAACGTGTACTTGAAGCCCTGGGAACAACTGGCCCAGGTACTGCTGCTGAGCAATGAACTCATGTTCGTTGACTGAGTGACATTCCAGCCGCCAACCCACCACGCGAACCAGTATCGAGACTGACACAACTCCAAGGTGACGAGCATGCACGCATTTCCCGACAACAGTCCCCCCCTGAATCGCCGTTCGCTGTTACAGCGTTGCGGCATGGGACTGGGATCTCTGGGGCTGGCCGGCCTGCTTGCCGACGGACAATCAATTAATGCCGGTGCGGCAGGGAGCCTGTCGGCCCAACCGTCACACTTTCCTGGAAAGGCGAAACGGGTCATTCATTTTTTCTGCAACGGCGGACCGTCACACGTCGACACATTCGACCCGAAGCCCGCATTGCAGAAGTACGCCGGCAAACCGGCCCCGGTGAATCTGGCAACGGAGCGGAAGACGGGTGCCGCGTTCCCTTCGCCTTTCCGCTTCCAGCGATACGGAGACAGCGGGCTGGAGGTCAGTGAGATTTTTTCGCGGACGGCGCAACATATTGACGACATCGCCGTCATCCGCTCGATGTACGCCCAGGTTCCCAATCATGAGCCGTCGCTGATGCTGATGAACTGCGGCGATTCGGTTCAGCCGCGCCCCAGTGTGGGCGCCTGGGTCATGTACGGCCTGGGTGCCGAGAACAAGAATCTTCCCGGCTTCATCGCAATGTGTCCCGGGGGCTATCCGATCAAAGATGCTGAGAACTGGCAGTCCGGTTTCCTGCCTGGAATTTACCAGGGAACATTCATCGATCCTCAACATCAGGAACTCGATCGACTGATCGAGCACATTCGAAGTCCGCAAGCCACAACCGCTACGCAACGGCATCACTTGCCGCTACTGCACCAACTCAACACTCGGCATAT
>CALJUK010000136.1 GCA_937975745.1 uncultured Planctomycetaceae bacterium
TCGCCAGACGCAGTTCGATGTTTCGAACCTGTGCGTGTGCCTGACGGAAACCGATGGGCATGGTCATTTGCAGACCCAACGACCAACCAGTCTGGTTGTTCGCGGCCATGGTGCTGTAGACGCTGTCGAATCGCTCGTCGTCGTTGGGGCCCTTCTGGTAGCTGAGCAGATCGTCGCCAAAGCCGTTCACCTGATAGGACGAAACGAAGTCCAGTCGCGGACGAGTGAGACTTTTGGCGGCTTTCAACTGCAGTTCAGCACTTTGAATCCGCCACTTTTGCTGGCGAAGTTCTGCCCGATGCAACAGGGCTTCGGTCACACTGACATGCCAGTCCGGAATGAACTCGGCAACGGTTGGCTCGTCGACAGGACGGATGACTGCGCCGTCATTGACCGCCATCCCCAACATGCGACGAAGACGGACTTCGTTGGAATAGATGCTGGCGAGGGCGGACTCGGCAGCGGCCCGAGTTTCAAAGTAGCGATCGCGTGCCTGGGCTTCGTCGGATGGTTTGAAGTTCCGGACACCCCCGGCTTCCAACTTGGCCTTGGCTTCACGCCAGCTGCGCAGGGCGGAGTTGCGGGCGGCAATCTGGCTGTCATACACGCGATAGGCCAGGTGCAACTCCCAGTACGTTCGTTCGACATCCGCCAGCAGGTTTCGGACGGCGATCTCGAAGTCCGCCACACTGATATCCGAGTTGATGCGGGAGATCGAGACGCCCTGGCTGACGCCCGAAATGCCCTGAAAGCTGGTGGCAATCGGGCCAGCGATGCGTGTGAACTCTGTTCCGGCACCGGCGAGCAATGGCTTCCGATAGGCGGCCTGAAGATTGCCGGCATACGATGAGGGGAAGAGCTGATTGGACACGTTGGACGCGGTGTAGTTCACCTCGTGACTGACGGTGAACTGATCGCCGTTTCCGAGATTCTTGGTCAGTGCCGCCGAGAAGTTGCCCGTGTCCTGAGTGAGAGTTGCCCCCGATGTGGCACCAAAGAATGGGTTATTGGCGATGGTTTCGTTGTTGCCCCACATCATGCTGGCTGTCAGGTTAGTGTCGAACGCAGCCAATGCCGCTTCGACGCCTCGCCCGCCAAACAACACCCCCGTTTCCTGAATTCCATTGTCATAGATGGAGGTGACCGAATCGGGGTTGTTGAGGATCGGGTTGCTGGCGCTGCCGAGCGTGCCTGCCACGCGGATGACCTCGTTATTGACGAGGGCCAGGTGGATCGCTTCGGCCAAGGTCATGTCGCGGACTTCGTCGTCGCCAACGTCGCGCAGCGTTCGGGGTGGTTCGGAGAATGTCACCGGATCGGCGGTCGGTTCGTCGACCGTCGGATAGGCGATTTTGGTGGCGACGTCTTCGTAGTAATTCAGTGGTCGCTTACCCAGGTAGGCCACTTCGGCACCTTGTCTGAAGCAACCGACCACGGCGATCAGACACGTTGCGGCGATGATCGGCCGGACCGAGTTCAGTTCCGACATGAGCGGTTTCCTCTCAGCGTCTGTCCGAGATTCCAATTCACCGACCGATGTGGGAGTTAGAACGCCAGCACCGGCAGGATTCGTTCGACGAAGACGCTTGATATCGCAATACCTCAATGAGACCCGCCCCGGCGACTTCGGCAGTCGGAGCCATTCACGTCGCGGTCTCATGCTCCCAGTTGAACGTCTGCAGTCGATTCTGCGAGAACGCGTCCCACCTCTCACTTGGACTGACACCGCGTCGCAGGTGTTACGAACATCACAAGCGATGCGTCGTGCAGAACCGGTAATTACGGTATCGGCGTTTTAATCGTTACACTTTGAACGTTTCGCCGAAGTGTGTTCAGGTGAGCAGTTGCATGGTGTCGTCGAAAACGCGATTTCAGGTCGGATCGGTCGAGAAGGAGGTGTTTCGAGGGGGCCACTTCTGCGGTGTTTCCGTTGGCTGTCTCGGCAAGTCGGTTCGTGACTCAGCGAAAAAGCGGAGTTGCCAGATGGCGGTGCCAGTGCACGACGCGGCGGTCTGTATTTTGCTGACACGGATCGCACGAAAGTCGGCTGATTTCGTGCTCCTTTCGTCAGTCCCAACGTGCCGTTAAGCGATTGTCAGCAGGCGGGGTTACCGGATGGTTCGTTGTGGGCTGCTTGAAAAATCGCATCCGTTTTGATAGACAGTGTTTACAGGTGGTTTCGAAACATCCCATGGTTCGCCTGTCCGCCCTGGAATTCCTGGGGGAGACGGACTGCCTACCGATTTTGAAACGGCCGCATGCCGTGTTGCCGCATCGGGTTCGACCGGCCGATTGGGTTGAGACCCTCCCAGCGAATCTCCCGAGCGCGTTCCCACGAAACTGAATCGACACCCCGGCAGTGGGGAGCGGAATTGTTCCGGCTTCCTTGCCAATCCGACTATCACACGCGAGAGAATTTGAGGCGGAAATGTACAAAGTCACGCTGATCCCCGGCGACGGGGTTGGACCGGAGATTGCCGAGGCGACCCGTCGTTGCATCGATGCGACTGGTGTGAAGGTCGACTGGGATGTGCAGGAATGCGGCATCGAAGTGATCGAAGCGGAGGGGGGCGTTCCCGACCGTGTGATGGAGTCGATCCGGAAGAACAAGGTTGCCCTCAAAGCCCCGATCACTACGCCAATCGGTAAGGGATTCCGCAGCGTCAATGTGTTTCTTCGGCAGGAACTGGGCCTTTATGCCTGCATCCGGCCTTGTAAGACATTCAAGGGTGTCCGGACTTACTACGAAGACGCCAATGTTGACCTGGTTCTCGTGCGGGAGAACACCGAGGACTTGTATGCCGGTGTCGAGTTCAAGGCGGGCGAACCCAAAACCAGGGACCTGCTGGCCGCCATCAACGCGGCCGCAACCGGCAAGAAGATCAACACCTCCCTCGATACGACCGGAATTAGTATCAAACCGATCTCGGTGGAGGGAACTCGCAAAATCAAAAAGTATGCGTTTGACTACGCCGTAAAGAACAAGCGGAAAGTAGTCAGCTCGGTCTGTAAGGCCAACATCATGAAGTTCACCGACGGACTCTGGTACGACGAGTCCCGCGCCGTCGCGTTGGCCTACAACGCCAAGTTCGAATGGGCCGATCTGGCGGAGGGGGTGCAGCCCGATCCCCAGCTGGCCGGCAAGGTGACCGACACGCAGGGTGGGATTGAGTACAACGAGCGGTTGATCGACAACATGTGCATGCAGTTGGTGCAGAAGCCCGAACTGTATGACGTCATCGTCACCCAGAATTTGTACGGCGATATCCTGAGCGACCTCTGCGCGGGACTGGTGGGTGGTCTGGGTGTGGCTCCCGGGTCGAACGTCGGACCGGATGCAGCCATCTTTGAGGCCACGCACGGGAGTGCCCCGAAGTACAAGGGCCAGAACAAGGTCAATCCGACAGCGCTGATTCTCTCGGGCAAGATGCTGCTCGATCACCTTGGCGAGCATGAGGCGGCTGCCCGGTTGGAACAGGCCGTCGCGGATGTCATCGCCGAAGGGAAAGATGTCACCTACGACATGAAGCCCGACCGAAACGATCCAACCGCTGTCGGAACCTCCGAAATGGCCGATGCCATTTGCCGCCGGATGTAGAAGGCAGCAGGCAGTAATTGA
>CALJUK010000137.1 GCA_937975745.1 uncultured Planctomycetaceae bacterium
GCTTCGCGTCCGCGTAAATGCGTTGGATGTCGTTTTGCAGCTCCGGTTGAAGGTCCCACGGGTGTTCGCCATACCCCTCGGCAATGAACAGGCCACGACTGCGAATCTCGGCCAGCTTGCCACGACCTTCGGCGAAGATCTGTTCGTCGCTTCGCGTGTCCTGCTGGCGGCGGCAGTATTGCAGATAGACCCACAAGGGGTCACCAAAATGTTGAGTGGGGTGGCCATTTGCGTCGATGACGCCGAGCGACTGGAAGAATCTCCACATCGGGTCGTTGACTCGGTAACCAAACCGACTTCGCAGGCGAATGTGATCCTGAAACCCGGTTGTCAGGTATCCGAGCATCGGGTCGATCTTAGTAGGCAATGCCATCAGGTATGCGGGGCAGGCGGGCATGATCTGGTCGAGGCACCAGTTGAGATCGTCCAGTGAGATGTCCATATGCAATGTCGAGCAGACATCCAGCCCGATGCACAGCCCGTGAAGCTTGCCCATCACAATATCTTCGAGGCAGCAGCGGACCAGTTGCTCGCGACTGCGAAAGACCTCGGGCCCGATGAAGCCGGCGACGTCATTCACATGTACCCAAGGCTGGAACTCTCCACCCGCGGCCCGCTGCGCGGCTGCGACCTCGGCCGTCAGGGCACGCGCAAACCCATACTTCCGCGACTCGTGCAAGACCATGTCGAAACCGTGCCCGTGCCCGTTGGTGAAGTCAGCTCCCTGCCCGGTTTCGAAATAAAGGCCAAACGGACCTGTCCGCTCACGGGCGTACCGTCGCATTTTCTCGACACTGATGTCGAATGTCGCATTCGCTTCCTCGCAGCCGGCAATGCTCTGAAACCACAGGGCGGTTGCACCAGGCGATCCAGCTTCCACTTCGGCCTGGACGTCGATGTGTGACAGGACACAATGCGGCCCCAGGTCGTTGACGCGGAATGTCTGCAGAACGTGCGGAAGCGCGCGCTCGCCCTTTCGGACAGAGGCCGGCTCGCTTGAGACGGGATTGGTTCCCAGCAGGAGATCGCCGACGGCATACGACCAGCCGTCAAAGACCTGCCAGATGATGTCGTCCAGATTGTCTGTGGGGGAGTTGGGTTGGATGCGGGCTCCCAGATAGCCTTTTGCCCCGATGTGGCTGCCCGGAAGTGGGTTGAAGACTTTGCTTCCGACCTGGATGAGTTGATCGTTGGTCATCAACTTCACAACGCAGGCGATCACGTCGCTGGAAAGGCCCGGCATGACCTGCTTGATCTGCGGCTCGTCGGCCGACAGGAGGAAGTTCTTGAGATCATCCAAAGTCGATTTTACAAAAGGCTGGCCATCCGGTCCGAGTTTTGCCGACTCTATGAAAAGGTAGAGCGCATCCGGGTGAGGGGCGTGTGCGTCAATCTGTGCCAGAGGCGTGTTGGCCAGCAGGGAACGAGCGTGAATGCGCGATGCTTCGTCGGCAGCGGCCACACCGACAATCGCATCTCCCTCCTTGAATTCGTTCGCTGCACCAAGAATGCTGGCATAACGCTGCGCATCATATCGTCCGCAGTGACGCCGAATGTATGTGAAGACATCTTCGGTCGGTTGAGGAGGGGCGATTGGCGGGCCAGCGACAATGTCAGCAGCGAACGGATTTCGGCTGTAAATGTTCAGCGGAATCGTTGCCAAAGCACCGCCAGCTAAACCGTGCAGGAAGTGGCGTCGCGTGATCATGATTTTCGACCTTGAACGACAGACGGCAACGACAGGCGGCAGCGACAGAACGAAACGCGGCTCAACCGGCGTTCCCTACTTTCGTCATGGTAACCTCAGCAGTCTGAAATCCAAATCACGAAATCTCCGTGATCAGCGTGGGGAGACATCTGGCGACGCGAATTTGTACCAAATCGGCTCAATGAGTGCCGGAAAATCCGGGTTGCCAGGGGGAGTTTGTTCCGCGAAACTGCTGTGATGAAATAACTGAGTTTGAAAGCGAGAGGATCGGTGACGGTGACGGTCAGGAATGGCGCCCGGCGGCACAAAAAACGGACTGACAGATCGTTTGGGAATCCGGAACTTGTCGATCTTTCGGATGACGAACTGCTCGATCTGCGGTTCTGCGATTTAGGCCTCCGAATTGAGGGAACACCGCTCGAAGAGCGAATCGAGCAGCTTTATCGCGAGCTGGAAGCGCGGCGGTTTCGTTTTCGCCCCCACTTCTGGTTGGCGCGGGAATGGTTTACTCCCGACGGCGTGCCGGGCATCGCCATCCCGTTTTACCTGGCTGACAGCCGGCTGATGCGACTGGAGAAACGCCAGTTGTACGAGGTGGAAGGGGGGACACCGGATTGGTGCATGCGCATTCTTCGGCACGAGGCGGGCCATGCCATCGATAATGCGTACCGCCTGCGACGGCGGCGAGGCTATCGCCGGACGTTTGGCAATGTCTCAACTCCCTATCCGGAGGCGTACAATCCGCGTCCCTACTCGCGAAGTTATGTGATCAATATCGATCGCTGGTATGCCCAAAGCCACCCGGTGGAAGACTTCGCCGAGACATTTGCCGTCTGGGTCAAACCCCGGTCCCGATGGCGGGTGGAGTACGAAGGTTGGCCGGCGATCAAAAAACTCGAATACGTCGACGCTCTGATGAAGGAAATCCGTGAGGAAAAACCGTGCGTCCGTTCACGACGACACGAGGAACCTTTACGGTCGATCCAGATGACTCTCAGAGAGCATTACAGCGAGAAGCGACACCACTACTGTCTGGAGGACACAAACTCGTACGATCACGATCTTCGACGGCTGTTTTCCTGCGATTCGGGGAGTGGCAAGTGTCCCTCGGCCGCAACATTCCTCCGCAGGATTCGCCCGCGATTGCGGCGGCAGGTTGCGGCGTGGACCGGACACTTCCAATACACGATCGATCAAGTCCTCAGCGAGATGATCGGCCGGGTTCAGGAGTTGGAGTTGTATGTGGACCGTCCGAGTGACGAGGTCGAACGGGACACCCTCATCGTGTTGACGATGCACACGATGAATTACATCCAGGATGAAGCGCACAAGATCGCTCTATGAGAAAACTTCGCATCGCCGCTTTGGTTCGGGAAGGACTGGTTCCACCGGAGACGTTCGAAGGTTTCGGTCCGGACAACACTCCAGAATGGAAAATGGAGTTCGATGTCGTGGCCACCCTCTCGAACATCGGGCACGAGGTCCGCGCTCTGGGTGTCTACGACGACCTGGGCCCAATCCGCGAAACGATCCTGCAGTGGAAACCCCACGTCGCC
>CALJUK010000138.1 GCA_937975745.1 uncultured Planctomycetaceae bacterium
CGGGGACGACCGACTCGTGCTTCGATGCGTCCCAGTCGGGGTGGCCGCTCATCATGACGGGGATGCCGTCGTTATGCCCACCGAACTTGTGCGCGACCGAGCGAATCAGTGTGAACTTGTCGGCGATCTTGGCGTGAAGCGGAAGAAGTTCGCAGACATCCAGACCTGGCACGTTGGATTGGATGGGCGAAAACGGCCCGCGGTATTCCTGCGGTGCCTTCGGCTTCAAATCGTACATCTCCAGATGGCTGGGTCCGCCGTTGCACCACAGCAGAATGACGGCCGGGTCGTCAGTCTGGGCCGTGTGGGACTGCTTGGTGGCTCCCATGGCCTTCAGCCGCAGGAAGTCGGCCAGGTTCAAGCCGCCCAAGCCGAGGAAACCAACCTTCATGAAGTTACGCCGCGGCATGCGGCCGGGCCGTCGAACTTCGCCTGTGAGAAGGTCCAACATGGTCTATCGCCTTCGCTGCGTCGGTGCTTGGCAGGTTATAGTACGGTATGGTAAACAGCTGACGTTCGGCACCAACAAGGATGCCGTCTACAGTGCCCCAGAATGCGACAGGCGCCTTCATCGGCAATTTCCGGGATCAGTCCACGCACTTGCCGCCTGTCGACTCTTCACATCAAAACATCATGATATCACTAAAACAATCGTGGCACCAGATGTTCATGACCCCGGATGCTCGGTGGTCCGTAGGCAAAATGCCCGTCTTCCACTTCAAGGGAGACCTTGGCTGGGCAGGTTCCGGAGCCCCTGCGCCCCATCAAATCGGCCTCTGTTGTTTCATCGACAGGTGGTGCCGGGCTGGTCGAGTCTCGTCCGCAACAACGACGAATCAGGGAAAATGGGGAATGTGGGGCGGCGTCTTCGACAGGCTCCAATTTCCTCTAGCGGCATTGTCCGCGAATCCGATACAACCCGCAGCCGTCGTTCCTGCGATCGATTGAGCGCGCGATGACGGGCTTTGACAAACGCCCGCTGATGCCGCGGTTTGGCCAGTGTGAAAGATCACGCAACGGCCGACTCGATCGCCTCGACATTCGCAGGATTTTGTACGGTTTTCACCATTACAGCGCATGGCACAACGCCCTGGACAGGGCCAATGGTTCGACGAAAGGCAAGGCGGTGCGAAAACTCCTCGTCCCCCGGCATTTTCTTGGGAAGTTCTGCCTGCTGTTTCTGGGGCTGCCCGTAGTGGTCGGCTGCCAGGGGATGTCGCACTCTCAATCTACGGCCGCGTTGGGATCGGGATTGGGTGCCATCGCCGGAGCCGCCATTGGCGCGGGTCATGGTCACGCCGGGACGGGAGCCCTTGTTGGAGCCGCCACGGGAGCCTTGGCTGGTGGACTCGTCGGCTCGCAGGAAGAACTGCAGGCGGAACGGCAGGCACGGGCGATCGAACATGCCGACCATGTCGCCGCGGAGCTGGCCCTCACGAATGCCGATCTGGTGCGGATGACTCAGAGTGGTATCAGCGATCAGGTCATCATCAGTACTGTAAACAATCGTGGTGGCCGGTTTGATTTG